>JAPLKK010000043.1:47958-64821 GCA_026388115.1 Elusimicrobiota bacterium
CGGCATGTTGTATGTGAAGGCGCAGAAGCCGTGGACCTCGGCCTTGACCTTGAGGCGCTCGAGCGCCTTGAACACGGCGAGCACGAGCGCCGCCCCCGCCATGTCGCCCTTCATGTCCTCCATCGATTGCGGCGGCTTCAGCGAAAGCCCGCCCGAATCGAAGGCGATGCCCTTGCCGACGAGGGCGATCTTGCGCTTGGCGCCCTTGGGCCTGTAGATCAGGTGCGCGAAGCAGGGCGCGACCGAGCTTCCCCGCGCGACGCTCAGGTAGGAGCCCATGCCGAGCTTCTCGGCCTCCTCGCGGCCGATGAGCTGCACCGAAACGGGACCGGAGGCGAGGCCCTTGGCGATCTTGCCCAGGTCCTCGGGCTTCTTGTCGCTCGGCCCGCGGTTGACGAGGTCGCGGGCAAAGCAGACCGCCTCGGCGAAGAGGCCGGCCCGCACGGCGGCGGCCTCGGTCCGCGCGCGCGCGCCGGGCGCCTCGATGACCAGCTGGACCTCCTGGAGCTGCGCCTCGTCATCGGGCTTGCGGTACTCGTCGAAGCGGTAGGACGACAACAGCAGGCCCTCAGCCGCCGCCTGCAGCTCGGCGCCGGCGATGACCGCGACGCACTTGGCGCGCTTGCGCGCGTAGGCGCCGACGGCCGCGGCGGCGCGGCGGACGCCGTCGACGGTCGCCTCCTTGCGCTTGCCGAGCCCGGCGACGATGAAGCGGCGCTCGCGGGCGCCGTCGGAGGCCCGGACCGAGACCGTCTCGGCCTTGGAGCCCTTGAAGCCTTCCGCCTTAGCGCGCTCGCCGACGAGCTGGCGGACCTTCGGAGAAAGCACCGCCGAGGGCGCGACGCCCGCGTCCTCATAGGCGAAGACTGCCAAAGGGATGTCGCTTTCGCGCACCCGCTGCCAGGGGATCGCTTTGACTTGGATCATGAGGAGAATCTTACAAAAAACGAAATTACCCCCTCTCTTGCCGCTTCGCCGGAGTCGGGAGACGAGTATTGCTATAATCCCACGATGGCGATCACCGAGCAGATCCCCTTTGCCGACGTCGAGCGCAAGTGGCAGAAACGCTGGGAGGACGAAGGCATCTTCAAAGCGCCCGACGTCCCGCGGCCCGGAAAGAAGTTCTACTGCCTCGACATGTTCCCGTATCCCTCGGCCGACGGGCTCCACGTCGGGCACCCCGAAGGCTACACCGCGACCGACATCCTCTGCCGCTACCGCCGCATGAAGGGCGAGGACGTCCTGCACCCGATGGGCTGGGACGCCTTCGGCCTTCCGGCCGAGAACTTCGCCCTGCAGACGGGAACGCATCCGCGCGTCGTCACCCAGCGCAACATCGCCAATTTCCGCCGCCAGATCCGGTCGCTCGGCTTCTCCTACGACTGGTCGCGCGAGGTGGACACCACCGACCCGGACTACTACCGCTGGACGCAGTGGATCTTCCTCCAGCTTTTCAAGAAGGGGCTGGCCTACGAGGGCGTCGTGCCGATCAACTGGTGCCCCTCGTGCAAGACCGGCCTCGCCAACGAAGAGGTGTTCGGCGGCGCGTGCGAACGCTGCGGCGCTCCCGTCGAGCGCAAGGAGCTCCGGCAGTGGCTGCTCCGGATCACGGCCTACGCCGACCGCCTGCTCTCCGACCTCGAGGGGCTCGATTGGCCCGAGTCCACCCTCGCCATGCAGAGGAACTGGATCGGCCGCTCCGAGGGCGCCGAGGCGGCCTTCCGCGCCAAGGCGCCGGGCTTGCCCTCCGACGGCGCCGAGATCCGCGTCTTCACGACGCGGCCCGACACGCTCTACGGCGCGACCTACATGGTCCTCGCGCCGGAGCATCCGCTCGTGGAAGGTCTGACCACCGTCGCGCAGAAGGCCGCGGTGCGGGCTTACGTCGCGCAGGCGCAGGCGAAGACGGAGATGGAGCGGACCGGAGAGGACAAGACCAAGACCGGCGTGCCGACCGGTAGCTCCGCGATCAATCCGGTCAATGGCAAGGATATCCCGGTCTGGATCGCCGATTACGTGCTGGCCGGCTACGGCACGGGCGCCATCATGGCGGTGCCCGGGCACGACGAGCGTGATTTCGAGTTCGCCAAGCAGTTCGACCTGCCCATCGTGAAGGTCGTCGAACCTCCCGACGCGGCCGATGCGGAGGCGCTCGCCAGGCTCGAGCGCGCCTTCGGCGGCGACGGTGTGGCGGTCAACTCGCCGGTCATCGACGGCCTGCCGACGCCGGAGGCCAAGGCGAAGATCATCGCCTGGCTGGAGCAGAAAGGCATCGGGCACGCGCGCGTCACCTACAAGCTGCGCGATTGGGTCTTCTCGCGCCAGCGCTACTGGGGCGAGCCGATCCCCGTCATCCATTGCGCCAAGTGCGGCATCGTCGCCGTGCCGGAAAAGGACCTGCCCGTGCTTCTGCCCGACGTGAAGGATTACCGGCCGACCGGAACCGGGGAGTCGCCGCTGGCCGCCATCGAGGATTGGGTCCGGACGACGTGTCCGGACTGCGGCGGGCCGGGCCGCCGCGAGACGAACACGATGCCTCAATGGGCCGGGTCCTGCTGGTACTACCTGCGATTCCTCGACCCCAAGAACACGGGCCGCGCCTGGGACCCCGCCAAGGAGAAGGCCTGGTCGCCCGTCGACTGCTACGTCGGGGGCGCCGAGCACGCGGTGCTGCACCTGCTGTACGCGCGCTTCTGGCACAAGGTGCTGTTCGACCTGGGCTTCGTCTCGAGCAAGGAGCCCTTCCAGAAGCTGCGCCACCAGGGCATGATCCTGTCCTATTCCTACCGCGACTCGCGCGGCGTCTACCACGCCTATGACGAGCTGGACATCGGCGAGGGCAGCCGCGCCAAGCTCAAGGCCGGCGGCGAGGCGATCGAGCCCCAAGTCGAGAAGATGTCCAAGTCGAAGAAGAACGTCATCAACCCGGACGACATCCTCGCCCGCTACGGCGCCGACGTGTTCCGGATGTACGAGATGTTCATGGGGCCCTTCGCCGATTCCAAGCCCTGGGACATGCAGGGCATCGAGGGGCTGGCGCGTTTCTTGCGCCGCGCCTGGACGGGGCTCGCGGGCGGCTGGAAGGACGGCGAGGGCGCGGTGCACCTGCGCCACCAGACGATCGAGAAGGTCGGCGCCGACATCGACGCCCTCCACTTCAATACGGCGATCTCGCAGCTGATGATCTATCTGAACCGCATCCAAGACGAGGCCAAGGCCGCCGGCGCTCCGGCCCGCGCCGACGCGGAGACGTTCCTGACCCTGCTCCATCCCCTCGCCCCGCACGTGACCGAGGAGCTGTGGGAGCGGGCCGGCGGCGAAGGGCTCCTGGCCCGCCGGCCCTGGCCCGCCTTCGACCCCGCGCTCGCCAAGGAGGACCAGGTGCAGATCGCGGTGCAGGTCAACGGCAAGGTGCGCGAGCACCTGACCATCGAAGCCGGCTCGCCGAAGGAACGCGTGCGCGACGCGGCGCTGGCCCTCGAGCGCGTCCGGTCTTTCATCGACGGCGGCAAGGTCGTCAACGTCGTGGTGGTCCCCGACCGCCTCGTCAACATCGTGGTCAAAAAATGAGGACGAACATGAAAAGAACATTGGCGCTTCTGGCCGCCGCGGCCGCGTTGGCCTCCTGCGCGAGCGGGCCGGACATCTCGTACCATCCGGCGGCCCAGATCCTGCCCGCGAACATCAAGGCGATCGCCATCCGCACCGCCAAGAACAAGACCCAGCAGTTCGGCCTCGAGGACAAGTTCGGCATGCGCCTGCGAGACGAGTTCCTGCGCGACGGCCGCTACCCCATCGTGCCGGAAGACCAGGCCGACGGCGTCGTCGCGCCGATCATCACGCGCTACATCCTGGTCCCGACCCAGTACGACTCCGTCCTCACTCCGATCGCCTACAAGCTCACGGTCCTGGCCGACCTGCAGTTCGTCGACCGCAAGAACTCCGTGATCCTCTTCGAGGAGAAGAACATGGAGGCGGTCTACCTTTACGCCGCCCAGACCGTGCGCGGCGGCATCACCGAGGAGCAGGCGCGCGAGAACATCTGGGACCAACTGTCGCGCGACATGACCAAGCGGGTCCTCGAGGGCTTCGGCTCGGTGACGGGGAAGTCCCTGCGCGCGATCTCGCGCGAGGCGCCGCCGAATCAGCAGGCGCCGGCCTTGCCGAACAAGGCTCTCAATCCGAATCCTTACTGATGAACCGCCGCCTGGCGCCGCTTTGTCGCGGAGCCAGGTGTCGGCTTGAAATATACGGATGGCCCATAGATGACGCCTGAGCAATTCGCCCAAGAGACCAAGAGCGGCAAGCTGAGGCCGGTGTATTTCCTGTTCGGCGAGGACGCGGCCGCGCGCGGCGCCGCGGTGAAAGCCCTCAAGGCCTCGGTCGCGCCCGACCCGTTCAATCTCAACGAGCTCGATGCCGAGTCCGCGGAGGAGGCGGTCTCGGCCGCGAACTCGCCGCCAGTCTTCTCCGACCGGAGGCTCGTGCTGGTGCGCGGGTCCCGCATGCCGGCCGAGGCGCGCCGGGCCATGGCCGAGTACCTCGCCGACCCGCTGCCCTCGACGACCCTGGTGCTCCAATCGGACGACAAGAAGCCTGACGCCAGGGACGCGCTCGCCAACGCGGCGGCGAAGCACGGCGGCGTGGTGGTCTTCGCCCCGCTGGGCGAGGACGAGGCCGCCGCGCGCCTGACGCAGGAAGCCAAGCGCGCGGGAGTCACCCTCGCGGCCGACGCGGCCGAGGCGGTCGTGGAGGAAGCCGGCACGCACTGGGGGATCCTGAGGTCGGAATTGGACAAGCTCCTGCTCTTCGCCAAGGACCGCAAGACGATCTCGCGCGAGGACGCGCTGGCCTGCCTCGGCTATCGGCAGTCGGCCAACCCTTTCGATCTGCCCCGGCTGGTCATGGAACGCAAGCGCGTCCAGGCTCTCGAGGTGCTCGGCCGCCTGTTCGAGGAAGGCGTAAGCGAGTTCCAGGTCCTGTCGGGCATCTCCCGCGAGGTCAACCGCGCCCTCAAGGCCCGCCGGCTGCGCGCAGCCGGCGTGGCCGAGTACCAGCTCGCGGGACAGCTCAGGATGCCGCCGTTCGCCGCGTCCAAGCTCCTCCAGCAGGCTCAGGCGCTCGGGGAGGCGCGGCTCGTACGCAGCCTGAAAGCCTGCGTCGAAACGGAAGCGGCGCTGAAGTCGAAGTCATGGCTCGACCCCCAGATCGAGCTGGAACGGCTGGTCGCCCGCCTGACGTCCTAGCTCGATCGCTCAGCGGCGAGGCGCGGCGACGGGGGTGCGCTCCGGCCCGGCCAAGGACTCAGGGCAGGAGCGGCTTGCCTGGCAACTCTTGACGCAGGCATCCCACAGGCCGGTCGAGCGGCAGGCGGCGACGGGGTCGCAAAGATCGTGGAGGACGCAGGCCCGCTCGAGCTCGGCGATCTGCTTGGGCAGCAGGAAAGGGAACAACCGCTTGAACGCCTCGGCCTGCGGCAGCCGCGCCTTCATCTCCGGGGTGAACGACACGCCCGGCTCGCCGGAGCCGATGCCGGGGTCTTTGACGAAGTCGAGACTGGACGGCCCCGGAGCCGGCAGGGAGGCAGGCTGCGCGGAAACGGACGGCGGCGCCGCCGCAGGCGGCTCACCGGCGGTCATCGGGCCCAACGACGTCTGCTGGCGCAGAACCAGCGCCGCTCCGGCCAGCGCGACCAGCGCGCCGACGCCCCATAAGAGCTTCGCTATCGCCTTCATCCCCTGACGCTCGCGAGGATAAGGAACCGCCAGCTCACCCTCCGCGCGCTCCCACTCCAGCCCCCAAGAGCGGATGCCGTCCGCCCCGCAGGTGAACACCGCGCCCTCCGGCGGCCCCGACCCGGGGCCCGGTGCCTCAACGACCGCGGTAAGGCGCGCGGAGTGGCCCGCAAAAGCGCCCGCGGGCGCGCCGGTGAGCGCATGCAGGACCTTCAAATCGCCGCCCTCCGCGGCCGCCAGCGCGAAAGCGCCGTCGGAGGTTATACAGAGCGCGTTCACCGCGCCCGCGGCCTCGCTTTCGTGGAGGCAGCGGCCCGTTTCAAGGTCCCACAGCCTCCATCTGCCGTCGGAGGAAGCGGAGACCGCGCCGCGACCGTCGGGGAGCACGGCCGCCGCGCGGACGGGCGCCGCGTGGCCGCTGAGGACGCGCAAGCACTCGCCGCTTGCGGCCTCCCAGACGCGCAGCGTGGCGTCCTCGGAGGCTGAGACGACCAACCGGCCCCCACCGGCGAAAGCCGCTGCGCTCACCGGTCCCTCGTGTCCCACGAAGGACCCCTCGTGCTTGCAGGTGATCACGCTCCACAAGCGCAGCGTCTTGTCCTGCCCGCCGGTGAGCGCGAGCAGGCCGTCCGGGCTGAGCCCCAGCGCGGTCACCGGGCCGTTGTGGACCATGATCGTCGCCAGGCACTTGCCGCTGTCGAGGTCCCATAGCCTCAGCGAGCCGTCCTCGCTCACGGACACGGCCCGCCGCTGGTCGCCCGTGAATGCCGCGCCCGTCACGGGGCCGGCGTGGTCTTGAAAGACGCGAAGGAGAATGCCGCCGGCGCCGTCCCAGAGCCGCAGGGACTTGTCGTCGTGGCCGGAGAGAAGCCGCCTGCCGTCCGGGCTGAGCGCCAGGCACCTCGCTCCGGCCGAGTTGTCCAGCAGTCTGGTCTGTCGGGCTGAGCGCAAACCTGTTCTCATGACGGCTTCCGCAAGAAACGCAGAACGGCTACGTGCCCTCACCCTGCCCGCCCCCGCTTCGCGGGAGAGGGAACATCGGAGAACGGCTTATGCGGCGGCGGCGGCGAGCTTGTTGGCCTCGCGCGCCATGCGGGACTTCTTGCGGGCGGCGGCCTTCCAGTGCACGGCGCCGCTCTTGGAGGCCTTATCCCAAGCGGAGGAAGCCTGGCGGAACTGGGTCTGCGCGCCGGCCTTGTCCTTGGACGCCACAGCTTCGTAAAATTTCTTGGCGGCTCCGCGGATCCCGCGTTTGACGGTCCGGTTGCGGAGCATCCGCCGGTGGGCCTGCCGGACGGCCTTCAGCGCGCTGGTATGCCGCCCTGTCTTCAATTTTGCCATGGCAGAGATTGAACCATTTGACGATTCCTCCGTCAACGTCGGTCGCGGGCACTTGCCGCACGCCCCCGGCGTCTACATCATGCGCGATTCGAGCCGCGAGGTCCTCTACATCGGCAAAGCCTCGGATCTCGCCAAGCGGGTCGCGCACTATTTCCTGCCGCGCGAGGGCGACCGAAAGACGACCTTGCTCATGCCCCTGGTGCGCTCAATCGATTACGTCCCGTGCGCCTCGGAGAGGGAGGCGCTCCTTTGGGAGCGGAGGCTCATCCGCAAGCACCAGCCGTTCTTCAACGCGGTCTGGAAGGACGACAAGTCGTACCCCTACGTCAAGATCACGCTCAACGAGGAATTCCCCCGGATCTTCCTGACCCGCAAGAGGAAGCGCGACGGGGCCGCGTATTTCGGGCCGTACCCGAAGGTCACGCCCATCCGCAATCTCCTCAAGGAGCTCTGGCGCCGTAAGCTCTTTCCGCTCAGGCCCTGCGACTTCAATTTCTCGGAGTCCAAGCCCCTGCCGAAAAAGAAGATCCTAGGCTGCCTCTACTACCATACGGGCGACTGCCCCGCCCCCTGCGCAGGCCGCGTGACCAAGGAGCTGTACCGGAAGTCCGCCGAGGAGGCGGCGCTGTTCTTCGAGGGCGATTACAAGGAGCTTCGCGAGCGATGGTCCCGGGAGATGAGGGAGGCGTCGCGGGCGCTCGCCTACGAGCGGGCGGGGCATATCCGCGACAACCTCGCCGCCCTCGATCAGATCGGCGAGCGCGTGCGCTGCGTGGAGATCACCCCCCGCCAGCTGGAGAGCCGGCTTGCCGGCTCGCGCGGCGTGACAGAGCTGCAGACGGCTTTGGGCCTGCTGCGCCCGCCCCATCGCATCGAGGCCTTCGATATCTCCCATTTCGCGGGCAACCAGACGGTCGGCTCGATGGTCTCCTTCGAGGGCGGAGAAGCCCACCGGGACCATTACCGGCGCTTCAAGGTCCGTACCGTGCGGGGCGTCGACGATCTTGAGTCCATGAAGGAGGTGGTCGGCCGGCGCTACCGCAGGCTCGCCGCCGAGAAGCGGCCGATGCCGGACCTGGTGCTCATCGACGGAGGGAAGGGGCAGCTGGCGGCGGCGCAAGAGGCGCTCGCCCAGTTGAAGGTCCGCGTGCCGATGGCTGCGCTGGCCAAACGCCTCGAGGAGGTCTTCGTTCCGGGCAAGCCCTTGCCGGTCGTCCTGCCGGCGGACAGCCCCGCCCTCCAGCTGCTGCAGCGCCTGCGCGACGAAGCGCACCGCTTCGCGGTGAGCTACCATACCCTGCTGCGCGGCAAGAAGCTGCTCGAGTAGTTGCCGCCCGGCCGCTGCGATGGTATGATTTCCGCGTGACGGAAGAGAAAGAGCCGACCGGAGCGTGGCTGGAATCGGGCACCGGCGGCATGCTCCCGATCCGCGGCGCGTGCTTCTTGGGCCGCGCGGCGAACAACACCGTCGTCCTGCAGAGCGACACCGTCTCCCGGCGCCACGCGATGGTCCGCGCCTCGCATATGCAGGCGGAGTACTGGCTCATCGACCTCGGCAGTTCCAACGGCACGCTCCTCAACGGGCGGCGCATCACCTCTCCCAGCCGCCTGGAAGACAAGGACGAGATCAAGATCGGGCAATTCGCCTTCACCTTCCGGCATCGCGAGTCGCTGCGGTCGCCCGGCGCCGAGACGATCGACGCCGAGAAGACCCGCAAGGACATCAAGTCCACGGACTGCTGGCTGCTCCTGGCCGACATCGAAGGCTCCACCCAGATGGCCAAGGTCCTCCCGGCCGAGGAGGTCGCGCGGGTGATGGGGCGGTGGATGTCGGAGTGCAAACAGGCCATCGACGACAACGGCGGCACCATCAACAAGTATCTCGGCGACGGCCTCTTCGCCTATTGGGTCTCGGGCGAAGGCGAGGAGTCGCGGGTCGCCAACGCCCTCTCCGCGCTCAAGCGCCTGCAGGCGCAGGAAGCGCCGCGGTTCCGAATCGTCCTGCATTACGGACAGACGCTGATCGGCGCCGCGCAATCCTTGGGCGAGGAAAGCCTGCTCGGAAACGAAGTCAATTTCTGTTTCCGCATGGAGCGGATGGCCTCGGCCTCCGGGTCGCACCGGCTGCTGAGCGCGGCGGCCAACGAGCACCTGAAGACTCATCTGCCCACGCGGCCCGAGGGAGAGCGCACCCTCAGCGGCTTCGAAGGGCAGTTCCAGTTCTTCAGCTTTTGATCCTTGGAGGATCCCATGGCCCTGCCTAAGGACGTTCTGCGCGCGATGTCGCGCTACCCCGCCTTTTACCAGCGCGTCTGGAAGGAGTGCGCCAAGATCCCCAAGAGCAAGACGCTGACCTACGGCGAGATCGCCAGAAGGTTGGGCAAACCGGGGGCGGCGCGAGCCGTCGGTCAGGCCCTCGGAGCCAATCCTTTCGCGCCCACGGTGCCCTGCCATCGGGTGGTGGCCGCGAACGGGCTCGGCGGGTTTTCGGCGCCGGGCGGAGTGAAGGCGAAGATAAGGCTGCTCAAGAAAGAACGAGCTATTCCTTGACGAGGGTGCCGAGGCTCAGCATGGGCAGCATCATGCAGATCACGATCGTGCCGATCACCAAGCCCATCACGACGATGACGATCGGCTCGATGAGCGACGTGAGCCCATGCACCGCCGTGTCCACTTCCTGGTCGTAGAAGTCGGCGATCTTCACGAGCATCGTATCCAGGGCGCCGGTCTCCTCGCCGACCTTGATCATCTGCGTGACCATGGGCGGGAAGATCCCGCTGGCCTTGAGCGGGTCGGCGAGCCGGCCTCCCTCGCGGATCGACTCGCGGGTCTTGAGGATGGCGTCCTCGATGACCAGGTTGCCCGCGGTGGCTCCGACCGTCTCCAGCGCCTGGAGGATCGGCACGCCGGATTTCACCAGGGTGCCTAGCGTCCGCGTGAACTTCGCCACGGCGACCTTCTTGAGCAGGATGCCGAAGATGGGCGCTTTGAGCGCGGCGCCGTCCACTATCCGGTGGCCCGCCGGCGTCGCGTACCACTTGCTGAAGCCCCACTTGGCGACGAAGGGCATGGCCGCGATCACGAGCACGTAATGCTTGAGGATATCCGAGAGGTCGATCAGCATCTGCGTGGGCGTGGGCAGCTCGGCCCCGAAGCCGGCGAAGATGGTCTTGAAAGTCGGGATCACGAAGACGAGCAAAAAGATCGTGACGACGCCGCAGATGCAGAGCACGATCGCGGGATACATCATGGCGCTCTTCACCTTCGCCTTCAGGGCCTCCGAGCTCTCGAGGAAGGCGCTCAACCGCTCGAGGATCGTGTCGAGGATGCCGCCCAGCTCTCCCGCGCGGATCATCGCGCAGTAGATGTCGGGAAAGGCGTCGGGGTGCTTCTTGAGCGCGTCGGAGATGCTGAGGCCGCCCTCGATATCCGCTCGAACCTGCCCGACCACCTCCTGGAAGGTCGGATTCTCCGACTGCTCCTCGAGGATCGCCAAGCCCTGGACGATGGGGACGCCGGCCGACACCAAGGTGGAGAGCTGGCGGGAGAAGAGCACGAGGTCCTTCGATTCGACCTTGGGCTTCCGCTTGAACATCGCCAAGAGAGGGTCGAGAGCGCCGGGGACCCTCTCCTTGATCTCCAGCACCACCATCCTCTGCTGGCGCAGGCGGTCGATGGCGTGGCGCTGCTCATGAGCCTCGACGATGCCGCTCACCACGGCGCCGCCCGGATCCTTGGCCTTATAGGCGAATGTCGGCATGGCTTATTGGGCCGTCGCCAGCCCCCGCTGCATCAGGCGCTTCAAGTCCTCGGGGTCGGTGGAGCGCAGGATGGCCTCCTGGTACGTGATCCGCTGCTTCTTGTACAGCTCGGCCAGCGACTGGTTCATCGTCTGCATGCCGAACTTGCCGCCCGTCTGGATCGCCATCTGGATCTGCTCGACCTTCTGCTCGCGGACGAGGTTGCGGATCGCCGAGGTGACGATGAGCACCTCGGACGCCAGCGCGCGCCCCGTCCCCGAGGCGTTGGGCAACAGCTGTTGCGACAAGGCGGCCTGCAGCACGAACGACAGCTGCACGCGGATCTGCTCCTGCTGGTGCGGCGGGAACACGTCGATGACGCGGTTGATGGTCTGCGCGCAATCGGTGGTGTGCAGCGTCGCGAACACGAGGTGGCCGGTCTCAGCGATCGTCAAGGCCGCCGAGATCGTCTCCAGATCGCGCATCTCGCCGATCAGGATGACGTTCGGGTCCTGGCGCAGGACGTGGCGCAAGGCCGTGGTGAAGGTCTCGGTGTCCGCGCCGACCTCGCGCTGGTTGACGAGGCTCTGCTTGTGGCTGTGGACGTACTCGATCGGGTCCTCGACGGTCACGATGTGGACGCGCCGCTGCTCGTTCAAATAGTCGATCATGCTCGCGAGCGTCGTGGACTTCCCCGAGCCCGTGGGCCCGGTCACCAGCACGAGCCCCTTCGGCACCTTCATGATGTCGTAGATGACCGGCGGAAGGCCGATCTCCTCGAAGGTCTTGAACGACATGGGGATGGCGCGGATGGCCGCGCCGATCGCGCCGCGCTGGCGATAGACGTTCATGCGCAGACGGCCGATGCCCTTGAGGCCGAAGGCCAGGTCGATCTCGTTGGTCGCCTCGAAGCGCTGGCGCTGGGCGTCGGTCATCAGCGAGTACACCAGCGTCTGGGTGAGATCGGGGTTGAGCTTGTCGAACGGCGTGGACACCAGGTCGCCGTCGATGCGCAGAATAGGCGGGGCGCCGGCGGTCAGATGCAGGTCCGACGCGCCGCGCTCGTGCATCAGCATGAACAGCTCGCTCATCGATACGGCCATAGGGCTCCTAGCGCGGAATCACTCCATGTCCGAGGCCGTCACGCGGCCCATCTCCTCGATGGTGGTGACGCCTCCCAAAAGCTTGCGGATCGCGCACTCGCGCAGGGTGATCATGCCGTTCTTGCGCGCGACCTCCTTGATCTTGCCCGCGGTCGCCTTTTCGAGGATCAGCTCGCGGATCGCGTCGTTGATCTCGAGCACCTCATAGAGGCCGATGCGCCCCCGGTAGCCCGTCTTGGCGCACTCGTCGCAGCCGCGCCCGCGGGCGAGCGTGACTTTGCCGTTGACCACCTGGATGTGCGTCTTCGGCACACCGAGCTTCAGCAGCCACTCGGCGTCCACCTCGTAGGTCTCCCGGCAGTCCTTGCAGATCCCCCGCACCAAGCGCTGGGCCACGACCATGAGGACGGAGGAAGAGATGAGGAACGGCTCGACGCCCATCATCCCCATGCGCGTGATCGAGCCGGCGGCGTCGTTGGTATGCAGGGTCGAGAAGACGAGGTGGCCCGTAAGCGCCGCGTTGATCGCGATGGAGATCGTCTCCAGGTCGCGGATCTCGCCCACCATGATGATGTTCGGGTCCTGGCGCAGGAAGGAACGCAAGGCGGCGGCGAAGGTCAGGCCGATCTCGGAGTTCATCTGCACCTGATTGATGCCGGGCAGCTGGTACTCGACCGGATCCTCCACCGTCACGATGTTCACGTCCGGCTGGTTCAGCTGGGAGAGGGCCGAATAAAGCGTGGTGGACTTTCCCGAGCCCGTCGGGCCCGTGATCAGGTTGATGCCGTAAGGCGCGCGCATGCACTTCTCGAAGATGGACTTCGCCTCCGGCTCGAAGCCTAGGTCCGAGAGGCGCACCTTGAGGCCCGAGGAGTCCAAGATCCTCATGACGATCTTCTCGCCGGGCGTGCACGGGAGCACCGAGACGCGCATCACCAGGTCCCGGCCCTCCACCTTGAGCTTGATGCGGCCGTCCTGCGGCACGCGGCGCTCGGCGATGTCGAGGCTCGCCATGATCTTGATGCGGCTGACCAGCGCGTTGAAGAAGCGCTTGGGCGGCGCCGGCTGCTCGTGGAGGACCCCGTCGATGCGGTAGCGGACCTTCACTTCCTTGGCAAAAGGCTCGAGGTGGATGTCCGAGGCCTTGGCCTTCACGGCTCCGGCGACGATGAGGTTGACCATCTGCACGATCGGCGCGTCCTCAGCCGAGCGCTGCATCGAGATCACGTTGGTCTCATCGATCTCGGCCTGCACATCCGCGTGCGCCTGATGCTCGACCGAGCTGGCGTCGGCGTCAGTCTGCTGGAGGATGTCCTCCAGAGCCCGCTGGGAAGCCTTGGCGCCGTAATACTTCTCGATCGCCGACAGGATCTCCGACTCGGCGGCGAGCACCGCCTCGATCTCGATGCCGAGCATCAGCTTCAGGTCGTCGAGCACGAGCACGTTCAACGGGTCGGCCACGGCCACGACGAGCTTGTTCTTCTTCTTCCCGACCGGGATCAGCACGTGCTGGCGGGCCAGCGCCTCCGGGACCCTCTTGAAAATGTCTTCCGGGATCTCCCCCACTTCAGCCAGCCGCACATAGTCGATGCCGCACTGGCGGCTCAAGAACTCGAGCAGCCCCACCTCGGAAATGAAGCCCTTTTCGACCAGGATGGCGCCAAGCCTGGTCCCTTCCTTCTGCTGGATGCCCAAGGCCTCCTTCAACTGGCTATAGGTGAGGACGCCGGTCTCGACCATGAGGTCGCCCAGCCGCTTGGAAAGGCCCAGCGAGATGGTGTGGGAAGCGGATTCTGCCATCAGGAAAAGTTTTCCGCCATCAGTGTAAGTAAATAATAGGTAGCCGAGAAAGCGGCGCTTGTCAATGCCGGCCGAGTCAGCGGTCGAGTCAGCCGATTCTTGCTATTCGAGCCCGCCGAGGTCGCCGGTGGGCTGCGCCTGCGACGGCGGCCCAAGCAGATCGTCCACGGACTCCGGCGCGAGGGGTTCCTGGTCCAGCCGCGGTTCGGCATCCGAATCGGTCTCGGTCTTTTGGACCCGCTTCGGCGCCTTGCGGGGGGCCTTGGCCTTCTTGGGAGGCGCCGCCAAGAGCTGCTTCGCCGCGCCGTTGCGGCCCTTCATCGTCTTCTTGTCGAGATCCACCTCGAAGAGATAGGTCACCGGCTCCTGTTTGACGCCGCGGCCTCCCTTAAAATAGCGATACGAGATATCGAAGATTTTCGCTTCGACGGCGCCCGCATCCCAGAGCTCCTCATCGCCCTGCTTCAAGTGCTTGGCCCGGAGCCAGTCGGCCAAGCTCCCTTTGCCGCCCGGCAAGGGATACTTCTTCGCGAAATCGACGGCCTCGAGCGAGGCTTCGGCGATGAAGTCCCGCCCGGGAGGCGGCGTGGCGGGAGCCGCCGCAGGCGTTGCGGGCGCCGCCTGGGGCGCCGTGGGCACGGCGGGCTGTACGGCGGTCGGACCCGCGGCCGGTCCGGTGACTGACGAAGGCCCGCCCGGCCCCGGGGCCGCCGGAGGGACCGGCGCCTGGGGGCCCTCGGCTCCTGCCTTGGGAGAGATGGGGCGCACCTGCGAGAGGGACGTCCCGGCGATCATCTGTTCCGGGTCGACCGTAGAGCGCTTCTTCGGGCTCATGGTGAACAGCTGGATGACATCCTTCGGATTGCGCAGGAACATCACCCCGGCGACCAGCAGGCCGACGAACGATGCGCCCAGGACGATGAGGAATGTCTTCGATTGCTTGCGGCGCTTCAGCGTCGCCTCGCTTGGGACCACAGAGCCCGTCGCCGTCTCTGTCGGCGTCTTGAGCACGCTGGGCCCGGTCGCGGCGGGCTGGACGGGAGGGACCGAGATCGGCGCCGCCGGCGCCGGGGGAGCGGCCGGCGCCGGAGTGTTCAAGGTGCGGAAAGTCGTCCGCGGGGTATCGAGGCTGCCGACAGGCCCAAGGCTCGGCACGGGCGTGCCTGCCTGCGGCACCACGAACGGCGCGGCTTGCCCCGGGGGCGTCGAAGGGGGAACCGGCGAGGCGGGGCCGAGATCGACGACGGCCGGCGCGGGCGTCGCCGCCGATGGGAAGAGAGATTGAGGCGACGGGGTCCACCCTGCCGAGGTCGGCGGCGCCAAGGGAGGCTCGACGGACCGGTTGCGCACCATCGTCTCGGGCGGCTGGGCCGGCTCCGGGGAGAACACGAAGCTCTGCGGCTCGGTCTGCCCCGGGCCTGTCAAAGGGGCGGCGGCGGGAGGCATGGGCGTGGGCGCGATGGGCGCGGGCGCCGCGGGCGTCAGCGACACGGGAGCGGCCGGCGGCGCGGGGACGATCGGGGGAGGAGCCGGCCGCGGCGGCGCCGGCGCGGTGAAAGCGATCCCCGTCGCCTCGAGAGTCGAGGACTTCAGCTTGATCGCGGCGGGCACCTCGAAACGGGCCTTGGCCGAAGGCGCGGCTTGCTGCGGCGCTCTCTCGACGGGCGGCGGGACCGTGAAGGGCGAGGGCGGCGCCGGCGGTTGAGAGACGGCCGGCACGCTCGGCGGCGGCGGCTCCGGAGCCGGCGGTTGGAAGAAAGGAGAAGCCGCGGGCGCCGGCGGGGCCTGCGCCGGGGCGACCTCGGGAGCGGGCGCGGATCCGCGCGCCTGGGGCGCGGGGGGCCGCCCTCGCGCCACGCGCAACTCCTCTTCGGCGGCCTTGAGCGCCAGCTCAAGCTGAGGGAGCCGGTTCTGCAGCACCAGCATCTGCCGTTCCTTCTCCTCGAGGGCCCGGTCCTTGAGGTTGAGCCGATCAAGGATCTCGTTCTGCTGGCGCTCGTAGCGCAAGAGCTTCTCGCGCAGCTCCTTCTGGCTCGTCTCCAAGGCGGCCGCCCGGATCTTGGCGGACTCGAGCTCCTCGCCTCGGGTCGAGACGGAGTCCATGACGACGCCCCATTGGCGGAAGACGTCGGGGTCCTCATAGGCGCCGGACGTCCACTCCCCCCCGAAGCCGAAGCCTTCGAAGAGGAGCCGGTTCTCGTCCCGCAGGCGCTCGTAGAAATCGGGGACGGGGCCCATCTCGACGGCCGGCGCGACCTTGACCCCCGAGCCCTCCTTGAAGAGGCCGGCGAGCTCTTCGACTTGCGATGGGGTCTTCCAGTCGGCGTCTTTGACCCCCTCCGACTCGGGGCAGACCAAGGCGTCGGCCGTGAGGCCCTGCACCTGCGAGAGGTCCTCGCGGGTGAACGGCCCCATGATTTGGGCGTCGCGGTAAACGAAGTACCTCATGCAAAAGTGGAAGGCGCCAGTCATCGACTTCCGACAAGCGGAATTTGATGGCTGGGCGCGTGCTTCGCTTCCACCACCAGTATTGGCTGCGAGTGTTACGTTTTCAAGTCAAATCCGGCATTTGTTACGATGACGCGGTGGCGTGCCAGGCTGAAGCCAGGCACGCTCATTACAGAAACGCAATGGACGCGCCCGTTTACCACTTTTTCTCCGAACTGCTCGAAAGGGAAGTCTTGGACAAAGACGGAATCCCCGTCGGCCGGCTTCACGACCTCGCGCTCGCGCCGGAGCCGTATCCACGCGCTACGCACCTCATCCTGCGGCGGGGCCTCGTGCGCCGGCGCTGGGCCAGCGTGCCGTGGAGCCAGGTCGAGCAGCTGCGGCTGAACTTCGATCTGAGCGTCGGCGCCGGGGCGCTGGAATTCAAGCCTGAGCGTCCGGCGCACGATCTGACCCTCGTGCGCGACATCCTCGACCAGCAAGTCGTGGATACCGACGGGCAGAAGGTCATCCGCGTCAACGACGCGAGGCTGCTGCAGCTCGGCAACGAGCTCCGCCTGCACCAGGTGGACGTCGGCCTGCGCGGCATCGTGCGGCGCTTGGGCTGGCAGTGGTGGGTGGACGCCTTCGTCGAGACCTTCCTCGCGCGCACGGAATACTTGAAGGATAACTTCATCCAGTGGAGCTTCGTCCAGC
>JAPLKK010000175.1 GCA_026388115.1 Elusimicrobiota bacterium
TCGAGTAGCGCTCGCGGATGATGCCGATCAGCTCGGCCTGCTTGACGGTGTCGATGCCGAGGTCGGCCTCCATGTCGAGGTCGAGCTCCAGCATCTCGGCCGGATAGCCGGTCTTCTCGCTCACCAGCGCGACGACCTGCTGCGTGAGCTGCGCGTCCATCGAGCCGGACGCGCCGTTGGCCGCTGTGGGAGCGGCGGCGGCGACAGGCGCGGCGGCCGCCTGCACCGGCGCGGGGACCTGAGGCCGGACTTCGGCCGGGCGCACGGCGGCAGGCGCCGGGGCGGCGGTGCCGCCCGCCGGGGCGGCCGCTGCGGTCGTCCGCGCGGCCGGCGACGCGCCGCCCATGACGAAGCGGATCACGTGCCGCAGGGTCGGGTACTCCTTGAGCGACAGGTTCTCCTGCTTCGGGATGCCGTACTTCTCGCGGATGATGCCGATCAGCTCGGCCTGCTTGACCGTGTCGATGCCGAGGTCGGCCTCCATGTCGAGGTCGAGCTCCAGCATCTCGGCCGGGTAGCCGGTCTTCTCGCTGACGAGCGCGATCACTTCCTTTGTGACCGCCGACTCATCGCGTCCGGACGACGCGGCAGTGACGGGGGCGGGCGCGGCAGGCTGGACGACCGGCGCGGCGGCGGCGACAGGCACGGCGACCGGGGCGGGGCGCGTCGCCGGAGCGGCAACGCGTTCCGGCGGACGGGCGCGCGCGGAGCCGGTGTCCTTGACGCGCAGCGTGTTGTTGACCACCTCGAGTTCGGGCGACTGCTCGCCCGAGATCTGGCGCAGCCAGCCCTGATGGCGGCCCGGGTCGAAGACGCGGGGCTCGCCCACCTTCCAGGCCCGGCGGGTGAGCGTCATCGCGATCTGCGAGCCGAAGCCGGCGGCGAGCCGCAGGGCGTACTCGACGTCGTAGGCGCCTCCCTTGCTCAGCGTGATGCCGGCGAGCTCGGGGTCCGGTTCCTTATAGTTGGCGATCGGCGGGACCTTGCCGAGGTTCATGGCGCGCACCGCGACCGCGTCCTCGATAGAGGCGCCCATCGAGTGCCCGGTGAAGCCCTTGGTGTTGGTGACGATCACTTTGGACGTGTCCTCCTTGAAGACGTGCTTCAAGGCCGTCACCTCGGCGGCGGAAGAGCCGCCCTGGGCGGGCGTGTACGTTTCGTGCGACATGAACAGCATCTTCTGCGCGATCTGCTTGCGCGAGACGCCGTGGCGGCGCTCGGCTTTCTGCATCAGCCGCTCCATCGTCGCGCTGACGTGGCCCGTGTCGAGCCGCGTGACGTGGAAGGCGGCGTTCTCGAACTGGGTGGCGAGGAGCTCGGCCAGCGGCTTCATGCCGCGGGCCGCGGTCAGGGCGCCTTCCTCGACCACCAAGCCGACCGCGCCCATGCCGACGATCATGCCGTTGCGGCGGCGGTCGAACGGCAAGGCCGCCTCGCTGACGACGTTGCCGGTGTTCGCCGCGCCGGAGGCGAGGAACCCGGTGCCGAACCATTCGAGCATCACGGGGTTGGTGATGTCGTCGGCGCCCATGACCACGACGCGCTTGCAGCGTCCGGTGCGGATCCAGTCCTCGGCGATGCCGACGGCCTGGGTCGTGGAGGCGCAGGCGGCGTTGACCTGGGTGACGGGGCCCTTCGCCCTGATGAACTGCGCCACCTGCCCGTGGCCGAGGGTGAGCGCGCGGAACAGGAACGACCGGCTGAACTTGTACTCCTCGACCGGACCGCCTTTCTCGAGCTCGGCGCGCTGGCGGACGTACCAGTCCGTGAGCGCCTGGCGGTCGGCCGGGTCTTTGACCGACTGCATCAGCCGGTCATAGATCACCCAGGCCGCCTTCGAGACCTTCCCCCCGTACTTCGAGCGGAAATACGAGGTGAGCTCGCTGATGAGGCTGTCCGAGGCGGGGAAGGCGGACGCCAGGATGACGCCGGTCTCCGACTGCAGCGCCTCGGGCAGGCCCCACGAGGTCGGGATCATGCTGCCGGTCGTCGTGCGTTTATAATGGTGGACCAGCGGCACGCCCGCGTCTTTCAAGGCCAGCAGGGTCGCGGCGAGGCCCATCTTGGCCGTGATGTCCATCAGCGAGTTGACGCTGGCGCGCACGCCGAACTCCTCGGCGATATCGAAGGTGCCGGCCCGGCCGGCCAGGCGCAGGACCTGGTCGACGGATTCCATGCGTTCGATGGAGTGCGCCCCGGTCTCGGATTTCTTCACGCGATCGAGGTTCTTGTCAAGCTGCTTGTAGAGCTCCTCTTCCGGCAGGGCCTCGATGAGGTTCTGGCCGTGGATGATCTGGTCGAGGCCGTTCTCGCGGAACAGCCGGTCCCAAGTCCCCGGGACTCCCGCGCCGAGGCCGCTGATGACCACCGGGCCGGTGTTGTACTCGAAGCCGCTGGGCAGACTCCTCCCGCCGGACGGTTGCGGCGACGTGATCGCCGGCCCCGCGGCGGCGACGGACGCGCCGGCGGGCTTCGCCGACGAATCGAGCCACGCGCGGTAGCGGGCGGTGTAGAAGCCGGGCTTCGCCGGGTCCTTGCCTTCGAGGTTCAAGTCCATCCCCTCGGCCGTCACGCGTGCCAAGAGGTCGTTGAGCTCGAGGATGCCGCCTCGCTTCGGGTGGTTCGAGGAGAGCGTCACGGCATCCGGCTTGCCCTCGAGGATGCTGGTCGCGAAGGCGGTCAGCACCCGCTTGGGGCCGACTTCGATGAAGATGCGCACGCCGTCCGCGTACATGCGCTCGACTTGGCGGATGAACTCCACCGGCTCGGCGATCTGGCGGACCAGCAGCTTGCGGATCTCGGCCGGCGTTTCAGGATAATAGTCGGCCGTCACGTTGGACAGGATCGGCACCGAGGCCTTCTTCACCGGGATGCGGTCGAAGAAGCGCCCGTAAGATTCCTGGGCGGGCGCCACGATCTTCGAGTGGAACGCGTGCGAGACGCGCACCTCGACGGCCTGGATGCCCAGCGAGGAGAACTTCGCGATCGCCGCGTCGATGGCCTTGCTCTCGCCTGCGATGACGGTCTGGATGGGGCAGTTCTTGTTCGCGATGGCCACGTAGCCGTCGATCGTCTTGAGCACCGGCTCGACTTTCGCGAGCGGCCCGGAGATCGAGGCCATCTTGCCGTGGTCCGGGACGTTCACAGACGCCATCTCCTTGGCGCGGGCGCTGACGGCCAGCAGGGCGTCCGAGAAGGTCACGATGCCCGAGCCGACCAGCGCGCCGTACTCGCCGAGCGAGTGGCCGATGACCACGTCGGGCTTGATGCCGTAGGTCTCAAGCAGGCGCATGACGGCGACCCCGGCGGTCAGCACCGCGGGCTGCGTGATCTCCGTCTGCTTGATCCGCTCCTCCATCTGCGCGATGCGCTCCGGGGTCTCTCCGCCTTTGGTGAAGAGGATGTCGGAGAGCTTCTCGCCGATGAAGCCCTGCATGATGCGGTCGGCTTCCTCGAAGGTGTCGGCCACGACCTGGTACTTGTCACGCAGGTCCTTCATCATGTCCACGTACTGCGAGCCTTGCCCCGGGAACATGAAGCCGATCTTGCCCGGCTTGCGCTTATGGCCGCCGTAGATGCTCTTGGTCCGATAATGCGGCAGGGCCCTGTCGAAGATGACCGCGTCCCTGGTCTTCAGGACGAACTCGGCCTTCTCCTTGAGCTTCGCCGCGTTCTCGGCCGCGATGCAGAGGCTGTACTCCGAGCGCTTGCTCGCCTTGTCGAAGGCGTACGCCGGGGTCGTCAGCGGCCCCGACAGCTGCTTGTCGGCAAGGGCCTTCAGGTTGTCGAAGGCCGCCTGCGGCGTGCTGGCGTGGATGAAGAACGCCTCTCCGCCCATTCCTGGCTCCATGTTGACAATGGATGGAGGCAAAGACCCGGAGGCGCCGCCTTCGCCCGCCTCGCGGGCGGGCAGGCTCGTCCCGTCGCCGCCTCGCGCGCTTTCCGGCATCCCCTTCACCATATGCCAGGCCGGGATGCGGTCCACCGTATCCGGCTCGGCCTCCTCGAGCGCGATATGGAAGTTCGTGCCGCCGAAGCCGAAGGCGCTGATGTTGGCGCGCCGCGGGTGGCCGGAGCGTTTCCACTCCTCGCACTCGGTGAGGACGCGGAAGGGCGAGTTGGCCCAGTCGATGCCCGGGTTGGGCTTCTTGAAGTTGATCGAGGGCGGCAGGATCTTGTGGCGCAACGCGAGCGCGACTTTGGCGAGAGCGACCGCGCCGGCCGCCGCCTTGAGGTGCCCGACCTGTGACTTCACCGAGCCGAGCCCGATCGAGCCCTTCTTGGCGGACCTGCCGAAGATCTCGGCGGCGGCGGTCACCTCGACCACGTCCCCCACCTTAGTGGAGGTGCCGTGCGCCTCGAGCAGGTCGACGCCGTCCGGGCCGTATTCGAGCCCCTCGAAGCAGCGCTCGATGGCGAACTTCTGGCCCTTCGGGTTCGGGGCGGTGATGCCCTTGCCCTTGCCGTCGGAGGATGAGCCGATCGAGCGGATGAGCGCGTAGATGCGGTCGCCGTCCTTGAGCGCGTCGGAAAGGCGCTTAAGCGCGAAGATGCCCGTCCCTTCTCCCATCACGAAGCCGTTGGCGTCAGCGTCGAACGGGCGCGAGCCGTCGGGCGACAGCGCGCCGATCTTGCAGAACTTCACGTACGCGGGCGGCGACATCATCTGGTCCACGCCGCCGGAGAACACCATGTCGTATTCCCGCAGGCGCAGGCCGTGGACCGCTTGGGCCACTGCGGCGAGGGCCGAGGCGCAGGCCGCGTCCACGGTGAGGTTGGCTCCGTTGAAATTGAAGGCGTTGGCCACGCGTCCCGCGATGACGTTGGACAATTCGCCGGGCATCGTGTCCTCGGTGATCGTGGTGAGCACGCTCTTGGCGCTCTTCTCCGTTTCCGCGGCGATCGCCTCGCGCGCGGCAGCCGGCAGCTTGGCGAAAGAGGCGGAGTGCTTCAGATGGTCCAGGAAGAAGGCGGAGTACACGCGCGTGTCGGAGTGCTCCTTCTTCACGCCGCCCATGGCGTTGCCGAGGATGACGGCGGTGCGCTCCTGGTTAAAGGGCTTCTTGTCGTAGCCGGAGTCCTTCAGGGCCTCGCCCGTGGCGGTGACCGCCATCTGCTGGATGGTGTCCATCTGCTGGGCGACCGGCGGCGGGATGCGCAGCTTCAGCGGGTCGAACTTGAAGCCTTCGATGAAGCCGCCGATCTTGGAATAGGTCTTGTCCGGCGAGGCGGGGTTCGGGTCGTAATAGAGGTGCCAGTCCCAGCGGTCCTTCGGCACCTCGATGATGCAGTCTTTGCGTGCCTTGACGTTCTCCCAAAAGGCGTTGATATCGAGGGCTTTGGGGAAGACGCCGCCCAATCCGATGATGGCGATGGGTTCGAAAGGATCGATATGGGTCATAGGGTTTTAGGGTTGAAAACTTCCCTCCTGAGTGGAATCATAGGATTGTAGCTAACTACGGATTGGAGGGTCAAGGAAGGCACCCCTCTCTTTGGTGCCATGCTTTAATCAACTTTATGCATGTAATGAAAGCATCTTTTATACAAGTGCCAGGCTTTCATGGGTTTAGATATCCGGCTCGGCAGGTCCGTTTTTTAAGGATGTCTTGACGCCTCCCCGCAAACAGAATATCATTGCCCCCCCTGGTTCTTGCCCATCAGAGTTCCGGGACCGCGACCAAAGGAGCGATACATGTCTTTTGATGCCGAGACCCGTAAGATGATCCTCGACACCTTGACTGAGTTCGGGAAGAGGCGGCTGCCCTTCCAACTCGTGCGGGAACTGGACCGGGACAACAAGTTCCCGGCCGACATCCTCAAGGACATGTACGACCACGAGAAGCTGGGAATCAACCTTATGATGATTCCCGAGGAGTACGGCGGTTTGGGCGGCGGGACCTACGACATCTATCGGGCGTGCGAGGTGCTCGCGCGGATGGAACTCGGCGTGGCCACCGCGGTGTTCGCGACGTTCCTGGGCACCGACCCCATTCTCGTTGGAGGGACTCCCGAGCAGAAGACGAAGTGGATGACGAAGATCGCCAAGGAGGGCTGCCTGGTCGCTTACGGCGCGACCGAGGCTGAGGCTGGCAGCGACTTGGTATCGCTGAAGACGAAGGCAGAGCCGGTGATGAAGGACGGCAAGGTCACCGGCTACAAGCTCAAGGGCAGCAAGCAATGGATCTCCAACGGGGGGGTTGCCGACGTCTATACCGTCCTGGCCTTGGCGCCCGGCGGCCCCTCCTGGTTCGTCGTTGAAAAGGGCGCCGTCGGCTTCCATCGCGACAAAGACGAGGACAAGCACGGCATTCGCCTGAGCAACACCGCTCCGCTGGCTTTCGATAATGTCTTCGTTCCAGTTGAGAACCTGATCGGCGGCGTGGAGGGCCAAGGCCTGCTGCAGGCTCAGGCGGTCTTCGGCTACACGCGCGTCATGGTCGCCGCCTTCGGGCTGGGCGCCGGCTGGCGAGCGGTCGAGGAAGCGGTCCGCTACAGCCAGATGCGCAAGCAAGGAGGAGGCCCCCTCTCGGAGAAGCAGGGCTACACCCACAAGCTCATCGTCCCTCACGCGGTCTGCCTCGAGGCGTCCCGGGCGTATATCGAAGAGGTCGCGAACAGGCTCGACGGCGGGGAGCACGGCCTGCAGACGGAAGGGGCCATCGCGAAATACATGGCGACGGAGGCGGGCAACCGCGCGGCGGAAGACGCCATCCAGGCGCTCGGGGGCTACGGCTACACCAAGGACTTCCCCGTCGAGAAGCTTAAGCGCGATGTCAAAATCACCACCATCTACGAGGGTACCAGCGAAGTCCTGCAGATGACCATCTACCGCGGCCGCTGGCAGGAGCATCTGAAGTCGCGCGGGGATCACTATCTCGGCTTCGCGCGGGAGATGGAGAGCCTGGCTTCGACCGCCCCGCAGGTCGGGGCGGCGGCGGCCGCCGTGGCCTTGAAGGCTCTGGCCCGCGTCATGGAGGAGTGCCGCGTCGGCAAACTCACCCGCAACCAGCACGTCACGTTCCGGCTGGGCGATCTCATCGCCTACGCCGAGACGGCCATGCAGTTCTGCCGCAGCGCGGCGGCCGAGACCTATTCGGAGGCGGTCGCCTTCGACCGGGAGGCTTGGCAGGCGATGGCGCGGATACACGCCCGCCAAGCGGCCTTGAAGATCGCCGTCGAGGGGGCAAGCTTGGTGGCCGGCTGCGCGGAGGTGGACGCCGGGGTCTTGGCGGACGCGGTCGGGGTTCGGGAGGCGATCGCGCTTCAGAGCGGAATGGTCGCCGACATGGACCTCGTCGCGCGCAAGCTCAACGAGACCTTCAAAGCCACCGCCTAGGCATCTTGCAGCGGGTGCCGAAGAAGATCGTCCGGCCATGTTGAGAGCCGGATAAAACGCTGTAATCTAAAAAGCAATTCTCTCTCACCGAGCGGTCCTCCCAGCCCTTGGGGCCAGGCGGAGCGCGCCGTCACGCCGCCGTTGACACCCTTGGAATTATGCGCTAAACTTCGCCCGAATGGACTCTCTCCTTTATGCGGCTTCTGCGGGCTTCCTCGTCTGCCTCGGCTTCTTCTTCGTGGCCTTGAAGAAATACCAACTCTATTCCGGGAGATCGGCGGACATCACTCAGACCATCGAGACGATACCCGAGATCGCCGTCCAACCGGTGACGGTCTCGGCGCCGGCGCCGGCTACGAAGGTTGCGACAGCGGAAACTCCGGTGCCTGAGACGCGCGCCGCGCCGGGGACGGCGAGGCCGGCTGCGAAGCCTGCCGTCGTCCCGGCGGCGACGCCCTCTCCGGCGCCTGTCGCGAAGAGGCCGGCGTCCGTCACCATGTCGTTCCCGGCCACCGCTCCGTCGGTGCGTGTCTCCGCCGCGAAGCCTCCTTTCGGGGACGTGGTCGCACCGACGCCCGCCGCTTCGGCGACGGGTCCCGCGACGACAGGCGGCATCAACCCCGCGGTCGCCTACCTTCAGAATCTGAA
>JAPLKK010000015.1 GCA_026388115.1 Elusimicrobiota bacterium
CCCCGTGACCATCGCGCTGCGGGCGGACATGCCGGCGCTGCTCGCGGCCACACGCCATTACGCGCCCGCCGAGGCCCCCGACCCCGTGGGCGGCGCGGCTGGCGAGGTGATCGCGCTGCTGCGCGACAAGGGCGCGCTGTTCTTCAGCGAGATCGTGACCGGGACGCGCCGTCTCGTGACAGACGTCGAGGACGGCATGCGCTCGCTGATCGCGGCGGGCCTCGTGCACGTGTTCTCGGTCCAATGGAACCGGAAAGTGACGACCGCGATCCGGCGGCTCGAGGAGGCCCGCGGCGCCGCGACGCTCAACGGCCACGACCTGGGCGGCCTGGGCTCTCACTTCCAGGTCGTGCGCGCCATCGGCAAGGGCGGCATGGGCATCGTGTACGAGGCGATGGACAGGGCGCTGAACCGGCGCGTGGCGCTCAAGAAGATGCGCGAGGAGATCAGCGGGGACACGCGCGAGCGCGAACGGTTCCTGCACGAGGCGCGCACAGTGGCCGGCCTGCATCACCCGAACATCGTGGACATCCACTCGATCGTCGAGGACGGCGGCGCGTTGGGCCTCGTATTCGAATACGTGCCGGGCCGGACCGTCGAGCAGATGATCGCGGAGAAGAAGCGCCTGTCGGTGCCCGAGGTGCGCCACATCATGCGCGGGGTCTGCCAGGCCCTCGAGTACGCCCACAAGCGCGGCGTCATCCACCGCGACCTCAAGCCCTCGAATATCATGCTCACCGACGAGTACGAGGTGAAGGTGATGGACTTCGGCATCGCGCGCCAGGCGAAAGACGCCTTGAACCGCGCGAACGTGACGAACACGATCGCCGGAACGCCGCCGTATATGGCGCCCGAGGCGGACAAGGGAGTGATCCGCAAGGAGACCGACGTCTACGGCCTCGGCGCCTGCCTCTACGAGATGCTCACGGGCGAGCGGCCGTTCCCCGCGCCCGCCACGACCTCCTCGAAGCTCGCGATGGACTTCGTGCGGCCGACGGGCCTGCGCAAGGACCTGCCCGCCGGCATCGACGCCCTCGTCGACGCGTCCCTGGAGCCCGACCCGGAAAAACGCATCCGCACGCCGGCGGAGTTCATGGCCCGGCTCGATGCGGCGATCTCAGTCCCGGCGTCGTAGCCGCGCGCGTCCGCTTCCGCCCGGCCCGCAACACGTTCTCCGTCGGCATGCGCGCGCCCGTTGATATATAATTGATGCGCCTATGACCACCATCGCCGAGACCGAGCCGCAGGCGTCCACCGCGCTGAAGACCAAGAACATCCTCGTCGTCAACTCGGGCGCGCCCAAAAAGCGCTTCATCTTCCAGAAGCTGCGCAGCCTCGGCCTGCGCGTGACGCTGCTCCAGAAGGAGAAGGACTGGGCCACGCGCTACGCCGACGCGCTCATCACCGCCGACCCGCTCGACAAGGCGGAGTGCCTCGCCCAGGTAGAGGAGCATCTCAAGACCTCCCACATGGACGGCGCCCTCACCTTTTGGGAAGAGGACGTCCCCGTCGCCGCGGCCTTGTGCGAGAAGTTCGGCTGGCTCGGCAACTCCGTCGAGGCGACCCTCAACTGCCGCAACAAGCTCCGCACGCGCCACGCGCTGACGAAGGCGGGCCTGGAGCGCTACTCGATCCCGTTCGCCCATGTGAGGAAGGCCAAAGACCTCGAGCGCGAGACCAAGCGGATCGGATTCCCCTGCGTGCTCAAGCCCGCCTGGGGAGCGGACAGCCAGTTCGTCGTCCGCGTCGAGGACCCGGCCGAGGCGAAGAACGCCTTCGAGTACATCCAAGCGAACATGACGCCCCGCTTCGATCCGATCTACACCTACGGGACCGAGGTGGTCTGCGAGGGCTACATCGAAGGGGCCGAGGTGGACATGGATCTGCTGATCCAGGACGGCCAGATCCGCTTCCACGCCTTCAACGACAACTTCCCGACGAAAGAGCCGTTCTTCATCGAGACCGGCGACGCGATGCCGTCGCGCCACGAGGAGTCCGACCTGAACGCCGTCCTGTCGATGGGCGAGCTGGTCGTCAAGGCGCTCGAAGTGACGCACGGCGCGGTGCACCTGGAGGCCCGCATCACTCCCCAGGGCCCGCGCCTCATCGAGGTCAACGCCCGCATGGGCGGCGATTATCTCTACGATTGGATCCGCACCGTGTGGGGCGTGGACATGATCGAGGAGTCCGTGCGCATCGCGCTCGGCCTGCCCTGCGCCCCGGCCAAGCCCAAAGACCCGCTCGTCCACCTGGTCGGCAAGTATCTCATCCCCTCCTCCTCGGGCGTCATCAGCGGCCTGACCGCGCCGGAGATCAGCAGCGCCAAGGAGTCGACGATCCACGACATCACGCTGCTCAAGGAGATCGGCGACCCCGTGCTCGTGCCGCCGGAAGGCTTCGAGGCGCTCGGCTGGGTGGTCGGCAGCGGCAACACCTACGCCGAGGCCGAGGAGAACCTCGATGAGGCCTACCGCCAGGTGAACATCACGATCGCGCGCTTCGATTCGACCTCCGCCATCGGCAAGACCCGGCGCGGCAACCGCTTCAACGCGGCCCAGATCGCGCGGCGGCGCATCGTCCAGTCGGCGCGGCTCGAGAAGATCCGCAAGGTGGACCTGAAGGACCTGAAGAGCCTCAACGTCGGCATCCTCTGCAACCGCTACGAGGAGACCGCGGCGGGCGACAAGGTCGATGACGGCTCCTCGGAGGCCGCGGTCCAGTCGGACCTCACCTCGGTCGGCCTCAACATCCAGAAGGCGCTCGAGTCGAAGAACCATAAGGTGACGTTCTTCGACATGAACGAGACGCCGCTGCCTTTCGAGAAGCTCAGCGAGGCGAACCTCGACCTGGTCTTCAACGTGTGCGAGCGCGTCAACAACTCCTCGCTGCTCGAGCCGCACGCGGCCGCGATGCTCGACTGCCTGGGCATCCCGTACACGGGGTCGAACCCGCTGAGCCTGGCCATCTGCATCGACAAGATCAAGGTGAAGAAGATCCTCGAGTACCACGAGATGCCGACGCCGCGCTTCGATTACGTCTTCGACAAAGACGAGGAGATCCGCGAGGACCTGCGGTACCCGCTGATCGTCAAGCCGGCCAACACCGACAACTCCATCGGCATCTCGAACAAGTCGGTGGTGACGAGCCTGAAGGACTTGAAGGACCGCGTGAACTACATCCTCGACGAGTTCCACCGCCCGGTGCTCATCGAGGAGTTCATCGAGGGCGACGAGCTGGACGTGAGCATCATGGGCAACGAGGAGCGGGTGAAGGTGCTGCCCCTGTCGCGCAGCGTCTTCGACCAGATGCCGGAGGGCTACTGGGGCATCTACCCCTTCAAGGCGAAATGGTCCAAGGACCCCATCTACGAGAAGATCCGCGTCGAGCGGCCGGCCAAGTACTCGCAGAAACTGACGGCTCTCATCAGCGAGATCTGCTACGACGCCTATAACATCTTCGACTGCCACGACTACGCGCGCATCGAGGTGCGCGTGGACAAGCTCGGCAACCCCTACATCCTGGAGATCAACCCGAACCCGTCGATCAACCGCGGCGACTGCGTCCCCAACTGCGCCGAGATGATCGGCCTGAACTACGAGGATTTCATCCAGGAGATCCTCAAGGAGGCGATCCTGAGATATCGGGAGCGGCCTCCCTATTACCACCTGCAGAGCTCGATCGCGCCGCTATGAGAGCGCGCTGGCTGGCACTCTTGCCGCTGCTTGCCGGCGGCTGCGCGTCCGTGGTCCGGGTGACAACGCCGGACGGCCGGGCCGAGGATGTCTCGAGCGCTGAGCTGCAGAAACACCAGCGCTGCTCTCTGCGGTTGTGCATCCTCGAGACGCTGAGGGATGGCGCGGGGCTCTTCGACATACAGGGCCAGGTCCAGCGAGGGAAGATCGCGGACATCCAGCAAACCTTCCCCCAGGTCCGCGTTCAGCCCGAACTCGACGGCGGGAAGAACTGCGACATCGGCCTCAAGTACCTCGACGACTGGCAGGTCGACGTCTATTCGGCCTATTCCCCCGATCTGCAGGTGCACCTTCAGGCGCCGTGGGCCGAGCCGACCAAGGGGCGGCTATTGTGCCGTTGGCTGGAGACCACTGAGGCCGGCAAAGCCCTGCAGGCCCAGGCCGCCGCCAAGCGCGGGCAGCTTTCCGCCGCGATGGCCCCCGCTTCCGGCCCGCGCCTGGAGAAGGCGGCATCGGCGCCGGAGCCGGCCGATGTCGATATCCCGGCCTACCGGTCGCCGGAGGACCCGCATCGCTTCGCCGTGGTCGTGGGCATCGAGAAGTACTCCGATCTTCCCGACGCTCAATTCGCCGAGCGCGACGCCGCGGCGGTCAAGAGCCACCTGCTGGCGCTGGGATTCCCCGAGCGCAACGTCGTCCTTCTCTCTGGCGCGAAGGCCGGCAGGGCGTCCTTGGCGAAATACATCGAGGACTGGCTGCCGCGGATGGTCGATGAGCAGAGCGAGGTCTTCTTCTATTTCTCGGGGCATGGCGCGCCGGACGTGAAGACCGGGGCGGCCTACCTGGTCCCCTGGGACGGCGACGCGAATTTCCTCGGCACCACCGCCTATCCCGTCCAACGCCTCTACGGCAAGCTCGAGGCCTTGAAGGCCAAGCACGTCATCGTCGTGATGGATACTTGTTTCTCAGGCGCCGGAGGGCGCTCGGTCCTGGCACAAGGCGCGCGACCCCTGGTGACCGCCATCGATACCGGCTCCGTCTCTCCGGGCAAGATCATCGCCTTTACCGCGTCAAAGGGGACCGAGATTTCGGGAACGGTCGGCGATCTGGGCCACGGCGCTTTCACGTACTTTTTCCTGAAGGGCCTCAACGGCGACGCGGCAGACGCCTCGGGACATGTCACCGCGCGCGGCCTCTACGACTACCTGACCCCGAAAGTGCAGGACGCGGCGCGGAGACTCAACCGCGACCAGACGCCGCAGCTCTTGCCCGACGCCTCTTCGAGCTTGTCTGGCGCCATCATCCGCTGATCGCCAGGGTTTGCTTGACACCCCCCGCGCCTGCTACTCTATCGTCCCGCCTCAAGGGCGGACTGGCGTGAGCTACCGCATCCTGCTTGCAGACGACTCCCCCGGCATCACCGAGGCCTTGACGGACATCCTCGAGGCGCGGGGCTACGAGATCGCTTCGGTGGGCGACGGCATGAAGCTGATCGAAAAAGCGAAGGAGTGGCTGCCGCATCTGATCATAGCGGACCTGATGATGCCGGGGACCTACGGCTCGACCGCCTGCAAGGCCCTCCAGGCGGACCCAAAAACAGCGCATATTCCAGTCATTTTCTTGACCGCCGTCGAGGAAGCGAAAGCCCGGCGGCTGATCCCGGACTCGCTCCACGCGCGGCTGTTGACGAAGCCAATGGATGTGACGCACCTACTGACGGCGATCACCGAGTTCCTGCCGCCGCTATAGGGCGACCCTTTCCCTTATATTACGCCCGCAGACCGCCGCTACTTGCCGGATACAAGCGAGGCAACCAGTTCGAGCACAAAACGCGCCCGGAACTTGACCGCCTGAAAGAAAGGGAGGTCGTTGAGCGCCGGGGTGTTGGGGTCGCGCAGGTGGCGCTCCGCCAGCGCCGCCTTGTGACGGTCCCAGAACGCCTCGAGCCTCGGATTGTACCGCACCCGCGTATAGACGGGCTTCGTCTTGAGCCAATCCCAGAAATCCACCATCAGCGCCTGGAAGGCGAATCTCACCAGCCGCTGCGGCCCCAAAAGGCCGAGCTTAGGGACGTAAACCCGTTGGAGGCAGTTCGGACAGGCGATGCGGAACGAGCCGATGGCGTCGCGGGCGGAGACCGCCAGCCGGACTCCGTCGGACCGTTGGCGGCATAGCGGGCAGACGTACGCGATCGAATACAAGTCGGGTCCCAGCTCCTTCGAGGCGGCCACGCGGCCGAAAACGCGGCCTTTCTTCACTTCGGCGGGAAGGATCTTCGTCACGAGCCGCTGGAAGTCGGCCTCGGGCATCTGCGTCATGTTGAGATAGCGCCCGCTCTCGTGCATGCCCGTCTCGTAGAAGCGCCGCAGATCTCCGATCTTTCCCTGCTCCTTGAGGTCCTGATAGAGGCGCGTGCCCGGGTACGGGATGATCGCCCCCAGCGAGACGCTGTTGCTGAAATCGAACCGGTGCTTGCGGTAGAAGCTCAAGGTCTCCTCGGCCGTCTCCCACGTCTCCGCGGGATCGCCGAAGATGAAGTTCCCCTGGATCGTGAGCCCGGCCTTCTGCGTCAGGAGCAATGCCTGCTCCATCTTCGGCACGAGGAGCCCCTTGCGCATGCTGTGCAGGACTCTCGGGCTCGCGCTTTCGAGCCCGTAGCTGATCCAGTTGCACCCGGCCCCCTTCATCGCGCGCAGGACCTCTTCGTCGACGACCGGTAGGCGCAGCTGGCAAGACCAGACCAAGTCCAGCGGCTGGACCTTGCCGCAGAACTCCATCAACCGCGCCTTCGTCGTCGAGAACAGGTCGTCCCACAGGGCGACCTCGTTGATTCCGTAGCGGGACTTCAGGTGCTTGATCTCCGTGATGACGTTGTCGATCGTGCGCCACCGGTAGGCCGTCGTCAGGCGGAAGCAGAAGGTGCACTTGGCCGCGCACCCCCGGCCTGAGATGACGGGCGCGATGCGGCGCTGCGGATACTTGCTCCAGCTCGTCTGGTCGAAGGAAGGGTGAAACTCGTTCAGGTAGCGTTCGAACTCGAACGCGTCGTAGTCGGGCCAGGGCAGCGTGTCGAGCTCGCCGACGGAGACCGGAGGCGCCGTGCGCACCATCCGGCCGTCCTTGAGATAGGCGAGGCCCGGGACCGAGTCCATCCCCTCGCCGGCGGCCAGGGCCAGCAAGAAAGCCGCCATGGGCAGCTCCGCCTCTCCGAGGATCAGATAATCCGGGCGCAGGGAGTCGAGCGCGAACTCGGCGTCCGCGGAAGCGATCGCTCCGCCGAGAACGATGACGGACTTCGGGCTTTCGCGGCGTACCGTCTCGATGATGGCCCTGTAGTTGGCGTACTGCGGGAACAGCCCCCCGGTGGCGACGACGTCGAAGTTCCCGGCCCTCAGCGTCTCGGAGAGCTTCCCCGGGCCATAATGGTTCAGGTTAAGGCCGGCGACATCGAATCCCTGCTGCTTCAGGTAGGACGAAAGGTACATGATGCCCAAGGAGATCATGTACGGCCCGCTGTAGCCGTAATTGGGCATCACCAGCAGGGTTTTCATGCGGAACTTAGTATAGCAGGTTGCACGTGGCCTTCCCACCCGCGGAGCGACTGGCCACCGGTGCCGGCCGGGCGGCGGCTACCAGGTCTCGGTGACTTTCCGCAGGCCCGCCGGATGGTCGGGGTCCAAGCCCTTGAGCCGAGCCAGCTCATAAGCGGTCATCTGCCCGAGCGCGGCAAGGGGCAGCGCGGAGAGCGGCTCCGGCCAGCCGGCCGCCGCGTCGCAGCAATAGTCGGCCGCGGCCCGCAAAGCGGGATCGGCGGTCACGGCGAGCACCTCAGCGCCCGCCGCCCGCAGCTTGACGGCCGCGGAGCGCACGGACGTCAGCCCCGGGCCGCGAGGGCCGAACATCAGGGCGGCGAGGCCGGGTCCCGCCGCGGCGATCGGCCCGTGGAGATAATCCGCCGCGGACGCGCCCTCCGCCGCCAAGGCGGCCGACTCCTTGAGCTTGAGCCCCGTCTCCAGTGCCGCCGGATAGGCGAAGCCGCGGGCGAGGACGATGCAGCGCTCCGCCGCGGCCAGCCGCCGCGCCAATTCGCCGGAGCACTTGCCTCGCCGCACCACCCGCGAAAGCCTGGCCGGGGCCCGCCGGAGCCCCCGGAGCACCGAGCCGCCACGCGGCCCGCGCGCCCACTCTCCGGCGATCAGGGCCAGCGCCGCGACCTGCGCCGCGAACGTCTTCGTAGCCGCCACGCTGCGCTCCCTTCCCGCGCGGCACAAGAGCGTCTCGTCCGCGGCTCGCGCGAGCGGCGAGCGGCTTTCGTTGGTGACCGCGACGGTAAGCGCGCCGGCGCGCCGGGCCATGCGCAGGTACTCCACCACGTCGGGCGAGCGGCCGGATTGGCTCACGCCGATGACCGCGGCCCCGCGCAGCCGCAAGCGCGTGCCGTACAGCGTCGCCATCGAAGGGGCCGCGAGCGCCGCCGGGATGGCGCAAGCCCATTCGATCAGATACTTGCCGACCGCCGCGGCGTGGTCGGAGGAGCCGCGCGCGGCCAAAACGGCGAGGGCGACGCCGCGCCGGCGCAGCTGCTCTCCGAGCCGGGCGGCCGTGCGCGCCTCGCGCTCGACGACGCGGGCGACGACGTCGGGCTGCTCGGCGATCTCCGCGCGCATCCAGCGGCCGGGCTCGGTCCTCATACCGCTACGGGCGCCGCACCTTGAGGGTCAGGCCCTCGACGCCCTCGATGATGACGGGGTCGCCCTCCGCCACCGCGCCGGAGTCGGCGACGGCGTCCCAGATCTCGCTGGCGACCCGCACCTTGCCCGCGGGGTTCAAGGCCGTCACGGCGTGAGCCCTCTGGCCGATCATGCCCTCCACGCCCACGGCTTTCCTCCGCCGGTGCGCCTGCAAGACGAGATAGGAGGCGAGGGCGACCAGCGCCAGCAGGCCCGAGAGCGTGGCGCCGATCACGCTCCAGGCGACCTGGAGCCCCCCCGTGGGCTGGTTCTGGAACAGCATCAGTATCCCGAGCACCGTCGAGGCGACGCCCGCCACCGCGAGCAGCCCGAAGCTCGCCACCTTCACCTCGAGCAGGAAGAACAGCAGGCCCAGCAGGATCAAGAGCACGCCCGCGTAGCTGGCCGAGAGCGTTTGGAACGAGTAGAAGGCGAGCACCAGGCACACCGCGCCGACCACGCCGGGGAGGATCAGCCCCGGGCTGTACAGCTCGATGAAGAGGCCGGCCGCGCCCAGCGACATCAAGATCATCGCGACGTTCGGATCGCTGACGGCCGCGAGCCACCGCTGGCGCGAGCTCATCTCGTAGCGGACGACGCGGGCCCCGGCGGTGCGCAGAGGGCCCGCGAGCCCGGGGATCTTCCGGCCGTCGATGGCGGTCAAGAGCGACTCGAGATCGGGCGCCTGGAGGTCGACGATGTGCGACTGGACGGCCTCCGCCACGGGCGCCGAGACGCTCTCCTTCACCGCCTTGGCGGCCCACTCCTCGTTGCGGCCGCGCTCGCGGGCCAGCGATTGCAGATAGGCGGCCGCGTCGTTGGCCATCTTGCCCTGCATCACCGCGTCCTCGCCGCCCTCCCCCTTCTTGCCGTGGTCGGGCAGGGCCCCTCCGATGCCGGGCAGCGTGACCGGGTGCGCCGCGCCGATGTTCGTGCCCGGGGCCATGGCGGCAACGTGCGCGGAGACGGTGATGAAGGCGCCGGCCGAGGCCGCGCGCGCGCCGGAAGGATAGACGTACACGACGACGGGGACCTTGCTCGCCAAGATCGACTGGACGATGGCCCGCATGGAAAGGTCGAGGCCGCCGGGGGTGTCGAGCTCGATGACCAGGGCGTCGTAGCGGCCTTGCTGGGCCGCGGCGACGGCTCCCGTCAGGAACTCGGCGGCGACGGGGCTGATGACGCCGGCGAACGGGGCGACGAGGACGGCCGGCGCCTTGGGCGGCGCCGAAAAGGACGCGCCCGCGGCCAGCAATGCGGCCAGGATCCCGGAGCGCATGGCGCTATTGGACCCGGCCGATGCGCGACGGCGGCCAGTAGATCATCCAGGCCTTGCCCTTGACGTAATGGTCCTCGACCGGGCCCCAGAAGCGCGAGTCGCAGGAGCGGTCGCGGTTGTCTCCCATCATCATGAAGGAGCCCTGCGGCACGGTCACCGGGCCGAAGTTGTCGCGCACGGAGTCGCCGAGGCGCCGGTCGAGCTGATGGGACTGCCACAGCTTCTGGTATTCGTCCTTCGGCAGGGGCATCGGCATCGGCGGCTGGCGGGAATAATCGAGGTACTGGGTGTACGCCTCGGGCGTCAGCGACTTGCCGTTGATGATGACCTGCTGCCCCCGCACCTGGACCGTGTCGCCCGGAAGGCCGATGAGGCGCTTGATGAAGTCCTTGCCGTATTGCGGGCTGCCGCAGTGGGCGTCGTTGGCGTCGTCGGTCGGGAACTGGAAGACGAGGATGTCGCCGCGCTGGGGCTTGGCGAAACGCAGGAGACGCTTGTGCGTGAAGGGCACGCGCACGCCGTAGATGAACTTGTTGACGAAGAGATGGTCCCCCTCGAGCAGCGTGTTGCGCATCGAGCCCGACGGGATCTTGAAGGCCTGGACCACGAAGTACATGAGGATCGAGGCCAGGATGACGGCCGAAAAGACCGTTTCCGCCCACTCCATGTCCTCGGTCTGGAAATAGCGCCGGCCCTCGCGCGTGTCGCCCTTGCGGAAGGCGCTGATGGCCCCCCACAGCCCCACGAGGGCGCCGCCGATCGCGCTCGGGAACAGCTCGCGCGTCGAGATCGTGCCGAGGGCGATGCTCGAGAAGCGCGCGCGGCTCTCGATGGACATCATCGCGATCAGGCTGGCGGCGAAGCCCGCGATGAAGCAGAAGAGCGCGTGCCACAGCGCGGTGCGCGCGCGCGTCTCGAGGATCTCGGTCCTCGAACCGTAACGCGTCCCCCACGCGTAGAGTCCCATCGTCACGCCGATCCAGAATAGCCGTTCTTCCACTTTCTCTCCTATCTGCCGCTTCGTCTATTGACTGATCTTCAAGACCGCCAGGAAAGCCTCTTGGGGCACCTCGACGGTGCCGATCATCTTCGCCCGCCGCTTGCCCTCCTTCTGCTTCTCCAAGAGCTTACGCTTGCGCGTGATGTCGCCGCCGTAGCACTTGGCGATCACGTCCTTGCGCGCCGCCGGGATCGTCTCGCGCGCCACGATGCGCCCGTCCACCCGCGCCTGGATCGCCACCTCGAACTGCTGGCGCGGGATGAGCTCCTTGAGCTTCTCGCACAAGGCCTTGCCCATGCGGTACGCCTTGGACTTGTGGACGACCTGCGAGAGCGCGTCGACGACGTCGGCGTGGATCAGGATCTCGAGCTTGACCAGCTCGGACTCCTTGTACTCCGACGGGTTGTAGTCGAAGGACGCGTAGCCCTTGGAGATCGACTTCAGCTTATCATAGAAATCCAGCACCATCTCGCCCAAGGGCAGGTCGTAGCGGATGATCATGCGGTCGGAAGAAAGGTATTCCACCGACTTGTGCGTTCCGCGCCGGTCCTTGAGCAGATTCATCACCGACTCCTGGAAGCCCACCGGCAGGACGATGGTCACCGCGACGTACGGCTCGCGGATGGATTCGATGTCGCCGTAATGCGGGAACTTGGCCGGATTGTCGAGCCGCTTGTACCCCGGCTCGCCGCGCTTCTTCACCTCGAAGACGACGTTCGGCGCCGTGACGATCAGGTTCATGTCGAACTCGCGCTCGAGCCGCTCCTTGATGATGTCCATGTGCAAAAGGCCCAGAAAGCCGAGGCGGAAACCGAAGCCGAGCGCCTGCGACGTCTCCACCTGCCAGACGAACGAGGAGTCTTCGAGGTTGAGCTTCTCCAGCGCGCCCTTAAGAGCGGGGTAATCGGCCTGATTGATCGGGAAGATGCCGGCGAAGACGACCGGCTTGGCCTCGCGGTAGCCCGGCAGGGGAGCCGACAGCGGACGGTCCGCCTCCATCACCGTGTCGCCTACGCGGACCTGGTGGATGTCCTTGATGCCGCAGACGAGGTAGCCCACCTCGCCGGCCGAAAGCTGGCCGGTCGCGACCTTGGCGGGCGCGAACGTGCCCACCTCCTCGATGGTGAACGGAAAGCCGGTCGAGAACATGCGGATCTTCATCCCCTTCTTGAGCGTCCCGCGCGTGACGCGCAGGAAGACGATCACGCCCCGGTACGCGTCGTACTGGGAGTCGAAGATCAGCGCGGCCAGCGGCGCATCCACCTCGCCCCCGGGCGGCGGCACCTCCCGGATGATCGCCTCGAGCACCTCGCGGGTGCCCCGGCCCTCTTTCGCGCTGACGAGCACCGCGTCCTCGTAGATCTTGAGCACCTCGAGGATCTGCTCCTCGGTCTTCGCGACGTCCGCGGCCGGAAGGTCGATCTTGTTGATGACAGGGATGACCTTGAGCTTCAGCTGGGCGGCCAGGTCCGCGTTGGCGAGCGTCTGCGCCTCGACGCCCTGGGTGGCGTCGACGACCAACAGCGCCCCCTCGCAGGCGGCCAGCGCCCGCGACACCTCGTAGGAGAAGTCCACGTGGCCGGGCGTGTCGATGAGGTTCAGCACGTACTCGTGGCCGTCGACGGCCTTGTAGCGCATGCGCACGGCCTTGGCCTTGATGGTGATGCCCCGCTCGCGCTCGAGCTCCATCGAGTCCATGACCTGCTCTTTCATGTGCCGCCGCGAGATCGTCCCGGTCGCTTCCAGCAGGCGGTCGGCCAGCGTGGACTTGCCGTGGTCGATATGCGCAATGATCGAGAAATTGCGGATGCGAGGAGACATCATCAGAGGGTGACGGCCATCAACTTATTCAACTTATCGAACCTATTTCTTCAGGAAGACAAACCATAGTGAAATAAGTTGAATAAGTTGATGGCTGTCACCGATCTATAAATCCGTGAGCAGGCGCTGGATCTCGTCGGAGTCCGCGAGCGTCAGCGCGCGGGCCACGAGCTTGGCGGCGTTCTCGTAGCGCAAGGACATCACGATCTGCTTGACGCGCAGGAACATCCGAGGCGTCACCGACAGAGTGTCCACGCCCAGCCCGACGAGCAGGGGCACCGCCTTCGGGTCGGACGTCATCTCGCCGCAGACCGTGACGCGCTTGCCCTTCGACCGGGCCGTTTCCACGATCTGGTGCAGGATGCGCACCACCGCGGGGTGGAATGGGTCGTAAAGGTGCGCGACGTGCTCGTTGATGCGGTCGACGGCCAGGACGTACTGGATCAGGTCGTTGGTGCCGATGGAGATGAAGTCCGCCTCGCCCAGCAGGTGGTCGAGAATGAGCCCGGCCGACGGGATCTCCACCATGATGCCCAGCTCCACCTTCTTGGCCGCCTCGTTCCCCTCGGCCAGCAGCTCCTGCTGGACCGCGACGAAGATGCGGCGCGCCGAACGCAGCTCGGCCATCGAGGAGATCATCGGCAGGAGCACCCGCACCTTGCCGTACTGCGCCGTGCGCAGGATCGCGCGCAGCTGCGTCTTGAGCAGATCGGAGTGGCGCAGGAACAGCCGGATGCCGCGCAGGCCCATGAAGGGGTTCGTCTCGTTCTTCGGCCCGTCGATGCCGAGCTGGGCGAGCCGGTCGCCGCCGATGTCGGCGGTGCGGATGACGACGGGCAAAGGCGCCAGCGATTTGACGGCGTGCAGGTAGGCCCGGTACTGCTCCTCCTCGCTCGGCGGCTCCAGCCGGTTCATGAAGAGATACTCGCTGCGGAACAGCCCGATGCCGTCCACCCGGAGCCCCATGACCGTCTTGATGTCCTCGGCCGTGTCGAGGTTGACGGCCATCTCGAAACGCCGGCCGTCGAGCGTCACCGCGGGCTGCCCGCGCAGCGCCTCCAGGGCCTTCTCCTCCTGCTGCGTCTTGAGCTGGGCCTTCTGGTATTTGGCGATCGCCTCCGGGCTCGGGTTGATGATCAGCATCCCGTGCTCGCCGTCGAGGATGATGAAATCGTCCATCTTGACGCGGTGGCTCGCGTCCGAGAGCCCCACGACGGCGGGGATCTGCATCCCCTGCGCCAGGATCGCCGTGTGGCTCGTGCGGCCCCCCAGGTCCGTCGCGAAGCCGAGGATCTTCGACTCCTTGAGGTTCACCGTGTCGGACGGCAGGAGGTTGCGGGCGATGAGGATGCAGGGATTGTCCACCTCGGCCAGGCTGCGCTTTTCCTGCTTCAGCAGGTGCGACAGGAGCCGCTTGCCGACGTCGAAGAGGTCGTGGCGCCGCTCGCGGAAGAACTCGTCCTCGATCTTCTCGAAGGTCTCGTTCACCGCGTCGAGCGCCTCGGAGAGGGCGAACTCGGCGTTCACCGACTCATCGAGGATGCGCCGCGGCACGTCTTTGGTGATGAGCGGGTCCGAGAGGATGAGGCGGTGGGTGTCGATGAGCTTGGCGTGCTCCTTGCCCAGCGTCTTGAGCACCTTGGACTCGGCCTGGTCCAGGTCGCGGTTGGTGGCGTCGAGCGCCTGCTTGAAGCGCTTGACCTCGATGCGGATGCGCTCCTTCGCGATCTCGACGCGGTTGACCACGATCTCCTCGTCTTCGAGGATGTAGGCCTTGCCCATCGCGATCCCTGGGCTCGCCGGCACCCCCTTGATGACGATCATGGATGGTCCATTATGGCATTTCGACCGCGGTCAGCGTTCGTCAGAACGGCCGGAAAGGCTCTTCTCCCTTGCACACCGGGCATTCCTCGGTGGCATCCTTGCGCCAATGCTCGAAGAGCCGCTCGAGCGCGCCCATGGCCTGCTTGGCGTCCGGACCCTCGGTCGTCACGGTCACCTGGCTGCCCGTCGCCGCCTCGAGCGTCAGGAAGCTCAGGATGCTCTTCCCGTTGGCGGTCTTGTCGGCGCCCTTCGATACCTCGATCCTCGACTTGAAGAGGTTGGCGGTCTGCACGAAGAAGCCGGCCGGCCGCAGGTGCAGCCCCTGGTTCAGCGCCATCGTGAACGTCTTTTGGATCCGGACCGGACCGCTCATGGCCTCACCCACGCCCACGCCAGGCACAAGGCCAGGCCGGCCGCGTACAGGCGCGGCGTCGACCAGCCCATGGGCCGGATCGCGACGGCCGCCGCCAGCACCGCGACGTTCCACCAGCTCGCGGCGGGGCTCCACGGCGGCACGAGCAGCGCCGCCCCGGCCGCCAAGGCGGCGAGCGCCAGCCCCGCCCACCGCAGAGCCCGGATCCGCTCGTGCCATTTAAAATTCATGAGCTCCGAGGCCAGGCTCTCGCCGAACGCGTAGCCGAGCCTCAGCCCGCTCCACCGGATCCACAGCGCCGGCGCGTTATAGGCGGCGAGGTACGCGAGGGTGGCCCAGGCGACCGGATGGCGGCTCCCGGCCGTCCACGCCGCGAGCCAAGTGAACAAGCCGAGCGCCGCGCAAAAGGGCCTGAGCGCGCCCCAGAAGAGCGAGTCGCCGACGCCGGCCAGCGCCGCGCCGAAGCCCGCCTTCAGGCGCTGGATGCGCGCCTGGGCCGCCGGGCGGGCCGGGGCCGGTTCGGCCGCGAGCTCTTCCTCCAGGCGCCCCGTCACGCCCAAGACGAACGAAGCCATGTACGGCTGGGTGTTGAAATACTGCAGATGCCGCCGCACGCCGTCGGCCTCGCAAGGACCGCCGGAGCGCTCGATGCGCTTGAGCCACGGCTCCAGCGCGAAGGCGAAGCCGACGTTCTGCATCCCCTCCTCGTTCCAGCAGGACTGCAGCAAGAGGCTCCGGGCGGCGACGCGGGCGCGAAGGCTCATGGGAGGAAGGCGGGTCATCCCCTCGGCCTCAGCGAATAGAGCAGCGCGCCGAGGCCCAGCCACGGCGCGTTCATGAAAGCGGGCTCCAGGCCGCGCCTCGCCGGCGCGGGGACGGCGTCCCAGCCCCACCCCAACAGCGGCGCCATCCAGGCCGCGGCGTAGAGATACGCGGCGGTCGCGGCCGCGTGCAGCCCGAGCCCGGAGAGCAGCCGCCGCCCCAGCCGCGCCGGCCGGCCCAGTTCCACCTCGTCCATCGCGCGTCGAGCGATGCGGACGCACGCCGTGCGCACCGCCCGCTCCACCGCCCGGTACGCCCAGGCCAGAAAAAGCGCGGCCGGGAAAGCCGCCGAGACGGGAACGGCCGAGGGGCCCGCGCAAAGCAGGACGAGAGACGCGACGGCGACCGCGCCGTTGATGGGCAACGAGGCGCCGACGGGCAGGACGTCCACGCAGAAAAGCTCGACGAGCGCCCCGCCGGCCAGGCCGAGCCACGGCACGCCGCCGAGCGCGCCCAGCATCGGCCCAAGGATCATCGGACGCGACAGCATCCATTGGCCCACGTGGACGGCGTCGAGCTCAATGATCGCCGTGAAGGCGCACAAACCCGGAAGCGCTCCGAGATACCAGCCGCTCATGCGGCGATCAGGCTCGCCAAGTCGAGGCGCCGGTCGGATGGCACGGCGCGGCCCTCGAGCACGATGCCGCGCTGGACCAGCTCCCGGAGATCCTCGCGGTCCTCGTCCGACAGGTAGATGACGCGGCCGAGCTGGATGCGTCCCGCCGAGTAATGGAGGCCCCCGACGTTGAGGCTGGGAACCTTGAGGCCCGCCTTGACCAGCTCTCGCGCCTCGCGCGGGCTCGGCACCAGCACCAGCGTCCGCTTGCCCGACAGCACGGCGGAGGCGAGCAAGGCCGCGGCCTCGGCCGGGGCCAGCACATGGAGCTCGACCGTGTCCGGCAGGGCCATGCGCATGAGCGTCTTCTGAGTCTCGTCGGCCGCCGCCTGCGCCGACGCGACGACGACGGCCTCCGCGTTCAAGTGGGGGACCCACGCCTCGACCACCTGGCCGTGGATGAGGCGGTCGTCGATGCGCAGCAGTTCCACGCTCATCGGTGCGCCTTCGACAGCAGCGCGGCCTTCATGTCGCGGATCGAGCGCTGCCCGTCGGCCAGCATCTTCGCGGCCAGCTCTTCCAGGCCGAGGGTCCTGCGGTTTCCGAAACCGGAGATCAGCATATAGAGGTTCAGGCCGCTCAGGACGCGGACGCCCGGCATGTCCTTGGCGGCCAGCAGCACGACGTTGGAGGGCGTGCCGCCGGGGATGTCCGTCGCGACGATCACGCCGCCGGCCCCGTCGAGCTCGCGCAGAGCCTCTTCGACCCGGCGGCGCACCTCGTCGACCGAGAGCCGCGCGGAGATCGAGACGACGGCGACGCCCTCGCCCTGGCGGCCGACGATGCTCTCGGCCGCTTCCACCAGGTAGGCGCCGAACTCGCCGTGGGTGACGATGACGAAGTTGACCATGGCTCAGCGGTGGATGTCGCGATGGAACTCGCGGACCGAGTACCCTTCCTTTTGCAGCTCGCGCGCGAGGCTGTGCGTCACGAAAACGCTGCGGTGGTGTCCGCCGGTACAGCCGACCGCGATCGTGAGATACGACTTGCCCTCATGGATGTAGTGCGGCAGCACGGAGCGCAGCATCCCGGAGAAATCGCGCAAGAACTTCGTGGCCGACGGCTGACGGAGCAGGTACGTCTGCACGGCGCGGGCGAGTCCGTTCTTCCTCTTCAGGCTTGGGACGTAGTTCGGATTCGGCATGAAGCGCACGTCCACCACGAGATCGGCGTCGAGGGGCAGGCCGAACTTATAGCCGAAGGAGACGACCGAGAGGTTCATCTCCTTGGTGCCCTGCAGCTCCAGCGCCATCGACAGGGTCTCCTTGAGCTCGCCCAGCGTCATCGAGCTGGTATCGATGACCTTGTCGGCGATGGCCTTGATGTCGGTCAGGATCTTGCGCTCCTCGCGCACGGCCTCGACGATGTTGGTCCCCAAGGGATGGCGGTGCCTCGTCTCGGAGAAGCGCTGGACGATCGCGCGGTCGCTGGAGTCGAGGAAGAGGATGCGGTACTCGAAGCCCTTGGCGCGGACGACGGCCAGCGCGGCCTCGAGGTCCTTGAGGAACTTGCCTTCGCGGATGTCGATGCCCAGCGCGACGCGCGACATGCCGGGGCGCTCCGCGAGCAGCTCGGCGAAATGGTCGAGCAGCGCGATCGGGAGGTTGTCGACGCAGGTGAAGCCAAAATCCTCGAAGCACTTCAGCGCCTGGCTTTTCCCGGCCCCTGAGATGCCGGTGATGATGAAGAGCTTTCTTCCCCGTTGGTTCTTCATTTACTTAGGTGTCAGACATCAACTTATAGAACCTATTCTTCAAAGGATAATACCCTATTTGAATAAGTTCTATAAGTTGATGTCTGACACCTAGATTATACTTCGGGCGCTACTTTGCGGGCTTCTTCATGCGCTCGATGAGGCTCTGGTTGAAGGTGAGCGCGCTGACGTAGCCCTGGCCCCGCAGGCGCTGGTTGAGCGCCGCCACCTCGATGAGGACCGCGAGGTTGCGGCCGGGGCTCACGGGGATGTGCACCGTCGGGATCTCCACGTCCAAAATCTTCGAGGTCTTCAGGTCCATCCCGACGCGCTCGTACTGGGTGGTCGGCTCCCATTGCTGCAGGTAGACCACCAGCTCGATGCGCGAGGCGTTCAGGATGGAGCCGATGCCGAAGAGCAGCTTGACATCGATGATGCCGAGGCCGCGGACCTCCATGTAATGCTTGAGCGGCTCCGGGCACGAACCCAGCAGGATCCCCCCGCGGCGCTTCTGTATCTCGACGACATCGTCGGAGACGAGGATGTGGCCCCGCTTGAGGAGCTCGAGGGCGCACTCCGACTTTCCGATGCCGGAATCCCCCTCGATGAGCACGCCGAGCCCGTAGACATCGCACAAGACGCCGTGGACGCGCGTGACGGGCGCCAGGCGGGTCTCCAAGTAGGCGGAGAGCTCGCCGACGAAGGCGGCCGTGTCGAGGCTCGTGCGCAGCAGCGGCACGTTGTACTTGCGGCAGGCCTGGGCCAGCGCGGCCGGCGTGGCGAGGTTGCGCGTGATGATGAGGCAGGGAAGGTCGGGGTGCCCGAGCATCCGGCTGAGCGCCGCGACCAGCGTCTTCTGCGGCGCCTTGGCGCAGTAGGCCTGCTCGCCGCGCCCGATGATCTGGATGCGCTCGGCGCGGAAATGCTCCAGGTGGCCCGCCATCGACAGCCCGGGCCGGTTCACGTCGGCGGTGGCGACCTTGCGGCCCGTGGCCTTCTCGCCGGTCACCAGCTCGAGCTTGAGCCGGGTACGCTGTTCCTTGAGAAGCTCGGCGACGGTGAGGGGCGTCACTTTCCGTTCTTCTTGACGGGCTGCAGCACGGCGTAGCTGTCGTCTTCGCGGCGATACACCACCGAGATCTGGCCGGTGGACTGATCGACGAAGAGGCGGAAATTGTGGCCCAGCTCGTCCATCTCGTCGGCCGCCTGATCGCACGTCATCTCGCGCAGGACCTGCTTGACGACCATGAAGCGCGCCTGCCCCGTTTCTTCGGGCGCGGCGGCCGGGAACTCCTCGGTCCGTTCCTTGTGGTGGCCGCGCACGCGCTCCTTGTACTTCTTGAGCTGCGCGTCGATCTTATCGGAGACGAGGTCGATCGCGGAGTGCAGGTCCACGCCCTTGGCGACGCAGCGGAATGTCTGGTGGCCGGCATGGATCATGATCTCGGCTTGATGGGCTTTTCTTTCCACGGAAAGCACGACCTGAGCCCAGACGATGTGGTTGAAATACTTCTGCGCTTTCGCGATCTTCTCTTCCACATAGCCGCGAATCGGCTGGGTTAAGCGGATATGCCGGGCGGTGATATGGATCTGCATTTAACGGGGCCTCCAGCCAGGGCGGATCAAGCGGTATTAAATCTAAGCCGCGGCTGATTAAAACACATTGGGCCGGGGGTGTCAATGGCGGGGCGCAAAGCGTCGCAATAAGTTGACTCAACCGCTAAAATTACGTACGATTCTAACGGCTGGAATCTCTCGATTTTTCTTCTTTCGTTCTGCGCTCATCAGTAAGATTTCAGCGAGTCACACGGTTATTAAAAGAGATTTAATTTAATAGTGTTTTTGGGTCCCTCAAAGTTATAAACACCTGTGGAAAACCTGTGAATAACTGGTCCCCTGCCGATCTGTGGCAGCAAGTGATTGAGCGTCTTCGACCGGAGATCGGCAGCGACAACGTCGAACTCTGGCTCCGGCCAGTCGAGGCCCAGGCCTGCGACAACCACCTCCTTCGCGTCAAGGTGCCCAACAGCTTCTTTTTTGACCACATCCAGCGCAACTACCAGCGGCAGATCGAGGGCGCGCTGAAGAGCCTGGCGGGCGAGGAGATCGCCCTTGAATACCAGGTGGCGCGCGACTTGAAGTCCGTGCTCCCAAAGAACGACCCCGTTGAAACGCCGAGCGCGCAAGCGGAGTTCTCGCTGAGCGAACTGAACCCGCGCTACACCTTCTCAAGCTTCGTCGTCGGCACTTCGAACCGGTTCGCGCACGCGACCGCCGAGGCGATCAGCAAGGCCCCGGGCAAGCAGTACAACCCGTTCTTCTTGTACGGCGGCTCCGGGCTCGGCAAGACCCATCTCCTGTTCGCCATCGGCAACGCGATCCGCAAGGAGTTTCCGCGAGCCCGCGTGCTCTATACGACCTCTGAGCAGTTCGTCAACGAGTTCATCGACTCGTTGCGCTACGACAAGCCCGACGCCTTCCGTTCCAGGTTCCGCAGTCTCGACGTCCTCCTTATGGACGACATCCAATTCATGGGCGAGAAAGGCCGCTCGGTCGAGGAATTCTTCCATACCTTCAACGTCCTCTCCGAGGCGAGAAAGCAGATCGTCTTGTCCTCCGATCGTCCGCCGAAAGAGCTGGTCGCCTTCGACCCAAGGATGATCTCGCGCTTCGAATGGGGCGTGGTCGTGGACATCAAGCCCCCGGATCTGGAGACGCGCATCGCCATCTTGCGCAAGAAGGCCGAGCTCGAACAGATCTCCATCCCCAACGACGTGATCGTCCGCATCGCCGAAGTGATCAAGACCAATATCCGCGAATTAGAGGGCTGCCTGACGAAGATGGGCGCCTTCGCCGCGTTGACCGGCAGCCACCTCACGGTCGACATCGCCAACGAAGTGCTGAAGGACTCCATCTCCAGCGACATCGATTCCCCCATCCGCGTCGAGACCATCCAGAAGGTGGTGGCGGAAAAATACCACCTCGACCTCAAGGCGATGAAGGGCCACTCGCGCACGAAGGAGGTCGCGATGCCGCGGCAGGTCGCGATGTACTTGTGCTGCACCCTCAGCGGCGCCTCGACGACCGAGATCGGGCGGGCCTTCGGGGGCAAGGATCACACGACGGTGATCCACGCGAGGAAGAAGATACAGGCGATGATTGAGAAGGACACGTTCACCTCGGCGGCAATGAACGAGTTGATCGAACAGATACGCGTGAGGGAAAATTCATGACCGGCGACGTCCCGGTGGAGAGGCTGTGGAAAAGCTGTCAAGAACTCCGGTCTTTACGGGATCGTCGCGGCGGCCTGGGGATACTGTGAATACCTCTGGCGAGTTTTCAACAGAAAAGAAGGGCGCCGCTTCGATGATGAATCCACTTTATCCACAAAATGAGGCCGCCTATGAAGGCGAGGACTATGTTCTATGAAAATACATTGTAGTAAGGCTGATCTGTCGAGAGGCGTACAGACCATCCAGTCCGCGCTCTCTTCCCGGACGACGCTTCCGATCCTCCTGAACTTCCTTGTCGAGACCGAGGACTCGAAACTCAAGCTGGTCTCGACGGATCTTGAGATGGGAGTCAAGCATTACATCCCCGCCGAGATTGAAACAGGGGGAAGCATCACGATCCCCGCTAAGAAGTTCTCGGACATCATCCATACCCTGCAGGACGAGCACGATATCGACTTGACGGTCGAGCCGGGCGGGAAGGTGCAGCTCAAGAGCGGCCGTTCCCGCTTTTCGATCATCGGGGCGCCAAAATCGGAATATCCGGTCCTGCCGGAGTTCAACCAGACCGGCTCCTTCTCGATCAAGGCGACGACCCTTGAGGAGATGGTCCGAAAGACCCTGATCGCGGCCTCTTCCGATGAGAGCCGTCACGCCCTCAACGGCTGCTTCTGGGTGGGGCACGAAGGGAATCTTGAGATGGTGGCGACCGACGGGCGGCGGCTGGCGATCATCAAGCGCGCTTGCCTTCCAAAAGACAAGGAGTTCCGGGTGATCGTGCCGACGAAGATCCTTACCGAACTCTTGAGGCTGCTTTCCCAGGAGAAGGCGGGGGAGGACGATCAGGTCCAGGCCGGCGTGACCGATAATCAGATCGCCTTTCAGTATAAGACGACGACGCTGTTGTCTCGCCTTGTTGAGGGGAGCTTCCCGAACTACGAGCAGGTGATCCCGGTCAAAAAGGACCTTCAAGTCCAGCTGGATACCAAAGCCTTCGTTCAGATCACAAAGCGCGCCTCTCTCTGCGCTTCCGACCGCGGGGGCTCGGTCAAGTTCACGCTTCGTCCGGGCGCCCTCCATGTGTACGCTTCAAGCCCAAATCTTGAGTTCGACGACGAGCTTGCGGTGGATTATAAAGGCGGAGAGTTCTCGGTTGCCTTCAACCCGCAGTTCATCCTCGACGGGCTGAAAGCGTTCGACTGCGATAAGGTGATGCTGAGCCTGACGGCGCCGGTGAACCCGGCTCTGTTCGAACCGCTAGGGGAGACCGATTATAAGTACGTCGTGATGCCGATGCGGGTTTAGCGACGATGGCTTTCGCGTCCGCAAAGGAGGTCGTTCGCTCCTTCGGCTTCAAGGTCGGAGCTCAGCCGGAGCGGCTGATGCTGCTGGACGCGGCGTGGGAGCGCGAGGCGGGCCACTTCTCAAAACATTGGAAGCTGAGCGCGGTCAAAAGAGGGGTCCTCTACGTGGCGACCACCTCGCCGGTCGCGGCGCAGGAGCTGCAGCTCAGGGCTCCGGCCCTTTTGAGGGGGCTTAACAAGTATTTTAAGTCGGCGTGGCTCAAGGCGATCAAGCCGGCGCGGTGAATCGGTGGGAAAGAAGCAGAAAGAAGATCAACAGGACGCGAAATCTTCTCCCGAAGGGGGAACGCCTATGCCGCAGTCTTCCGCGGAAGAGTTGACGCACAAAGGGGCCGAAGGAACCTACGACGCTTCTAAGATCCAGGTCCTCGAAGGATTGGAGGCGGTGCGCCGCCGCCCGGCGATGTACATCGGCTCCACCGGGCCCAGCGGGATGCACCACCTGGTCTATGAGGCCGTGGATAACTCCGTCGACGAGATCCTTGCCGGCCGCTGCTCCTCCGTCGATGTCCTCCTGCACCCCGGAAACACCTGCACCGTTTTAGACGACGGCTCCGGCATCCCCGTCGACGCGATGAAGGACCCGAAGCTCCCCGCCTCCCTGCGCGGCAAGTCCGCCCTCGAGGTCGTGATGACCGTCCTGCACGCGGGCGGCAAGTTCGACAAGGGCGCCTATAAAGTCTCGGGCGGCCTGCACGGCGTCGGCATCTCGTGCGTCAACGCCCTGTCGGAGTGGCTCGAGGTCGAGGTGTACCGCGACGGCAAAGTCTGGTTCCAGGCCTATGACCGGGGCAAGCCGCGCGCGGCCGTGGCGCCCAAGGGCAAGTCCGACGAGCACGGCACGCGCGTCACCTTCAAGCCGGACCCGGACATCTTCAACGGGCACCTCTTCTCCTACGAGGTGCTGTCGAACCGCCTGCGCGAGCTGGCGTTCCTCAACGCCGGCGCCAAGATCACGATCATCGACGAGCGCGAGGACAAGAAGCATACCTTCCATTACCAGGGCGGCATCAACGAGTTCGTCAAGTTCCTCAACGCCAACAAGAAGGTCGCGCACGTCGAGCCGATCTCGTTCTCGAAGGCCAAGGAGGACGTGACCGTCGACTTCGCGATCCAGTACAACGAGGACTACTCCGAGAACGTCTATTCCTTCGTCAACAACATCAAGACGCCGGAGGGCGGCACGCACCTCGCCGGCTTCCGCTCGGCCCTGACCCGCGTCATCAACGACTATATCCGCAAGTACGACCTGTTGAAGGGAAAGAACTTCAACGTGACCGGCGACGACGTGCGCGAAGGATTGTGCGCGGTGCTGTCCTGCAAGATCCCGAACCCGCAGTTCGAGGGACAGACGAAGTCCAAGCTGGGCAACGCCGAGATCGAGGGCATCGTGAAGTCCCTGGTCGGCGACGCCCTGGTCACGTTCTTCGAGGAGAACCCCCAGCAGGCGCGCGCCATCTGCGGCAAGTCCATCGCCGGCGCCGAGGCCCGCGAGGCGGCGCGCAAGGCGAAGGAGCTCACGCGCCGCAAGGGCTTCTTGGACGGCTCGTCGTTGCCCGGCAAGCTGGCCGACTGCCAGGAGCGCGACCCCGAGCACTCGGAGCTCTTCATCGTCGAGGGCGACAGCGCCGGCGGGTGCTTCTCGGGCAACACAAAGGTTGCGTTGGCTGACGGCCGGGAGCTTTCCTTCGGTGAACTAGCGAGGGAATGGGAAACTGGCAAGAAGAACTTCTGCTACACGATCAAACGCGACGGCCGGATCGCGCTCGCACCGATTGAAAACGTGCGCCGCACGAAGAAGGACGCGGTCGTCGTGAAGGTAATCCTTGACGACGGCAGGGAGATCGTCTGCACGCCCGACCACCGATTCATGCTTCGCGACGGAACTTATCGCGAGGCCAGCTCGCTTAAGCGAGGCGAGTCGCTGATGCCTCTGCGGCGGCAGCTGTCGCGCAAAGGCGCGCGGATCACCATCGATGGCTATGAGATGGTATTCGACCCCGCCCTGGCGCGATGGATTTTCACCCACCTCCTCGCGGACGCATATAATCTGGAAGCCGGCGTTTACACGATCTCTACCGGCGAGCACCGCCACCATCTCGACTGGAACAAGCGGAACAACAATCCAGACAATGTTCGCCGGCTCGGGAAGGAGGAGCACCTTGAGCATCACCGTCGGCATGCCGACAAGACACTAAGAAGGCCCGAGGTGCTGGCGAAACTGCGCGCGCTTCACGCCGCGCCCGAATTCCGCGCGAGGATCAGCGCCGTGATGAGCAGCCCCGCGATGAGAAAGATGCTCTCCGCCCGGGCTGCGAAGCAGTGGGAGGACCCGCGATATAAGGAGCGGATGGCGCGCAAGTTCCTGGAGTTCTACTCCGCGAATCCCGAGTACCAAAAAAGGAATCGCACGCTCTTGAACGACGCTCAACGGAAGCACTGGGGGATCGCGGAGAACCGCAGGGCGCAGGCTGAGCGCACCGCCGCGTTCTTCGCGACCAATCCCGAAGCGAAGGCGATGCTGGCCTCGATCGGGAAGGAGCTATGGAACGATCCAGACCTGCTTAAGTGGCGCAGCGCCAAAACGAAGGAGCAGTGGACCCAAGGCTTCCGCGCTAAGCGGAAGGCGTCCTATAACGCGACGTATCTGCGAAAGGCACTGTCCGTTCTGAACGGAATCTATGCGAAGACCGGCCGGGTGGATGAAGGGCGCTACAACGCTGAACGAAAGGCCCTAAAGGATCGAAGCATCATCCGTCTCGACACCATCCGCGACCGTTTCTTCGGCGGAGACCAGAAACGGCTCAAGGAGGCCGTCGCGAACTTCAATCATAAGGTCATTCGCGTCGAACTCGTGACCGAGCGCATGGACGTATACGACCTTGAAGTCCCCGAGACCCATAACTTTGCCCTTGCCTCCGGCGTGTTCGTCCATAACAGCGCCAAGCAGGGCCGCGACCGCGCGTTCCAGGCGATCCTGCCCATCAAGGGAAAGATCTTGAACGTCGAAAAGGCGCGGCTCGTGAAGGTCCTGTCCAACGAGGAAGTCCGCACGCTCATCGCCGCCATCGGCACGGGCATCGGGCAGGAGGGCGGCGAGGGGGAGGAGGGGCTGAAGCCCGAGAAGCTCCGCTACCACAAGCTCATCATCATGGCCGACGCCGACGTGGACGGCCAGCACATCCGGACGCTGCTGCTCACCTTCTTCTACCGCCAGATGAAGGCGCTCGTGGAGCGCGGACACATCTATATCGCCCAGCCGCCGCTGTACAAGGTGAAGAAGGGCAAGAACGAGATGTACGTCGATACCGACGAGAGGATGGAGCAGTGGATGCTCAACGAGGGCCGCAACTCGGTCGAGATCACGGCCATCAACCCGGCCAACGGCAAGTCGAAGAAGCTGGCCTCCGACGAGCTGCGCGACCTGCTGAAGCTGCTGGCGGACCTCGAGGTCATGCTCAAACACCTGGAGCGCAAGGGCCTTCACCTCGACGACTTCCTGGGCTGGCAGGAGAAAGGGAAGCTCCCGATGTTCCGCGTCGAGACCTTGCCGGGCGAATACCTCTTCTTCTTCTCCGACAAGGAATGGCGCGATTACCGGGACCAATACGTCGCCGCCCAGAAGGCGAAGCTCGAGGCGAGTAAAGCCGAGAAGAAGAAGGACGCCAAACCCGCCGAGCAGGGCAAGCCGATCGAGGAAGCCCCCGCGGGAACGGAGGTGCGGGCGGAGGATGTCGACGAGGAGGCGCTCGAGCCCGACATGCAGGAGCTGTGGGAGATGGCCAAGATGGCCAAGCTCGCCGACAACGTCAAGCGCATGGGCCTGGACCTGCACTGGTACGACGTGGTGCGCGACGACAAGACCAAGCCGCTGTACCGCGCCAAGACCGACCGCGCGGAGAGCGAGGGCTACAGCCTGAGGGACCTCTTGGAGACGGTGCGCGAGGCCGGCCGCTCGGGCGCCAGCATCCAGCGGTACAAGGGTCTCGGCGAAATGAACCCGGAGCAGCTTTGGGAGACGACGATGGATCCGAAGCGCCGCAAGCTGCTGCAGGTGAAGATCGAGGACGTGGCGGACACCGAGCAGGCCTTCACGACGCTGATGGGCGATAAGGTCGAGCCGCGCCGCGCCTTCATCGAGAAGCACGCCAAGGAAGTCAAGAATCTGGACATCTAGGATGAGGAAGAACGCGCTGCGATTCGCGGCGCTGGCCGCGGCGCCCTGGCTCGCGGCGCAGGCCGCCGGGGCCTCGGCGGGGCCGGTGCTGACGCTCACCGTCGGGGAGCTTGACCACGCCGGCAAGGCTTTCGAGTGCCGCCTCTACATCAACCACCCCGAGTTGAAAGGGCGCGAGCAGCAGCTGGACGGCTGGATCGCGGCCGCGGTCCGCGCCCCTTTCTTGGAAGAGAGGCATGTCGCGGCGACCGTACCCTCGGTGGAGTATGCCGCCTACGCGCACCAGCCCGGCAAGAAGCGCAAACTGGCGCGCAAGAAGGTCGTGTTGTCGCTCGACCACGGCACGCTCAAGCACCGGACGGGACCTGAGGCGGAAGAGCTGATCGCTTTGACCAAACGATTGTGTCGGGAGAACCCATGACCACGAAGCCCGAAGAGAACCTTTTGCCGGAGCCGCCGCTCGGTAACATCATCCCCCGAGACCTCGGCGCGGAGATGCGGGGCTCCTACATCGACTACTCGATGTCGGTCATCGTGGGCCGCGCCCTGCCCGACATCCGCGACGGGCTCAAGCCCGTGCATCGCCGCATCATGTACGCGATGCATTCGGAAGGGCTCGCGTCCAATAAGAAATACTCGAAATGCGCCGGCGTGGTCGGCGAGGTGCTCAAGAAGTACCACCCGCACGGAGACTCGGCCGTCTACGACGCGATGGTGCGCATGGTGCAGGATTTCTCGCTGCTCCATCCGCTCATCGACGGGCAGGGCAACTTCGGATCGGTGGACGGCGACCCCGCCGCGGCGTACCGCTACACCGAGTGCCGCCTGTCGAAGTTCGGCGAGGAGCTGCTGGCCGACATCGACCAGGACACGGTGGACTTCTCCCCGAATTTCGACGGTACGACCGCCGAGCCGCGGGTGCTGCCTTCCCGCGCGCCCAATCTGCTCGTCAACGGCTCCTCCGGCATCGCGGTCGGCATGGCGACCAACATCCCGCCGCACAACCTCGCCGAGACCTGCGAGGCCGCGATCGCCCTCATCAAGGACCCCCAGCTCGACAGCAAGGAGTTCATGAAGATCATGAAGGGCCCGGATTTCCCCACCGGGGGCATCCTTCGCGGCAAGACGGGCATCCGCGACTACTTCGAGACCGGCCGCGGCTCCATCCGCGTTCAGGCCCGCACCGAGATCGAGGAGATGAAGGGCAACCGGCAGGCCATCATCGTCACGGAGCTGCCGTACCAGGTGAACAAGGCGACGCTCCTCGAGACGATCGCCGATCTGGTGCGCGACAAGAAGATCCCGGACATCTCCGACATCCGCGACGAGTCGGACCGCAAGGGGATGCGCGTCGTCATCGAGGTCAAGCGCGACGGCAACGCCAACGTGGTCCTGAACCAGCTGTACAAGCACACGGCGATGGAGAGCTCCTTCGGCGTGATCCTGCTCTCGCTCGTGGACGGCCGGCCGCGCGTGCTGCCGGTGCGCGAGATGCTCGGACATTTCATCCAGCACCGCAAGGTCGTCGTCGTGCGCCGCACGAAGTTCCAGCTGCGCAAGGCGCTCGACCGCGCGCACATCTTGGAAGGCCTGATCATCGCGGTCAAGAACATCGACCGGGTGGTCAAGATCATCCGCGGGGCGAAAGACACCGACGCGGCGAGAAGCGAACTCATGTCCGTCTTCGAGCTCACCAAGATCCAGGCGCAGGCGATCCTCGATATGCGCCTGGCGCAGCTGACCAAGCTCTCGGTGAACGAGCTTCAGGAAGAGTTCGACGCCTTGCAGAAGAAGATCGCCGACCTGCGCGCGATCCTGGCCGACGTCAAGAAGGTCTTCGCGATCGTCGTCAAGGAGCTCGAGCAGGTCCAATCGCAGTTCGGCAAGGCCCGCCAGACGCAGATCACGACGGAGGCGGCCGAGATGACGCTCGAGGACCTCATCCAGAAGGAAGAGGTCATCATCTCGATGTCCAACGGCGGCTACGTCAAGCGCCAGCCGCTGGCGGTGTACCAGGCCCAGGGGCGCGGAGGCAAGGGCATCATGGGCGCCGAGGTGAGGGAAGAGGATTTCATCGAGCAGTTCTGGATCACCGACACCCACGCGACGGTGCTCGCCTTCACCTCGCGCGGCCGCGCCTACGCGCTCAAAGCGTACGAGATCCCCGAGGGCAACCGCACTTCGCGCGGCAAGGCGGTCGTGAACCTGCTGGCGCTTCCCAACGAGGAGAAGATCACCTCGGCCATCGCGATCCGCTCCTTCGAGGAGAAGAGGGGCAAGGAGACTTATCTCGTGATGTGCACGCGCAACGGCACCGTGAAGAAGACGCCGCTGTCCGAGTTCGAGCACATCCGGCGCACCGGCATCGCCGCCATCACGCTGGAGGAAGGAGACGTCCTCGTCGAGGTCCAGCACACCGGCGGCACCGACGAGATCCTCATCGCCACCAAGGGCGGGATGTCCATCCGCTTCTCCGAGGCGGACGTGCGGGCCATGGGGCGCTCGGCCATCGGGGTGCGAGGCATCCGGCTGGACAAGGGCGACCTGGTCATCGGCTTCGAGGCCTTCCCCCCCAAGGCGCCGAAGACGCTGCTCACCGTCTGCGAGAACGGCTACGGCAAGCGCACCGCGCTCTCCGAGTACCGCGGTCAGCACCGCGGCGGCGGCGGGGTGATCACCATCAAAGCCACCGACCGCAACGGCGCGGTCATGGGGATCAAGCTCGTCTTCGATACCGACGACCTGATGGTCATGACCGAGCAGGGCAAAACGATCCGCCTGCGCTGCAAGGACATCAAGACCATCTCCCGCAACACCCAGGGCGTCCGGTTGGTGCGCCTCGAGGAAGGCGACCTGGTCGCCCGCGTGGCGCCGATCGCCGCCGAGCCGCCGGTCGCGGTGCAGGACCTCCCGCTGCCGCCGTCGAAGCCGGAAGGACAGCCGTAGGCGGCGTGGGCCGCGGCCGCTGGCGGGTCGTCGAGCACACGGCGGAGGTCGCGCTCGCGATCGAAGGCCCCGACTGGCCGGCCTTCTACGAGGCGGCGGGGCAGGGGCTCCTGGCGCTCTACGACCCGCCGCCGCTCCCGCGCGCTGGTGAGTCCAAGACCGTCGACCTTGAGGCCGATACGTCAGAGGAGCTCCTCGTCCGTTGGCTCAACGAGCTCATCTACCTCGTCAGCGCCAAGCGCTGGATGCCCGCGCGCGTGCGCGTGAAAGAGGCGGACGGGCGCCGCTTGTCCGCCCAGTTGGACGGCGCGCCTCTGGGCGACGGAGCGGGGGTCCGCGAGATCAAGGCCGCGACCTTCGGGGCTCTGGCGGTGCGCGCCGACGAGGGCGGCCACCAGGCGACGATCATCCTCGACGTCTGATCTGTCGGCGTCAATACTGGTTCCAGACGCTGCCCTTGCTGTCGGTATGAGTGCACTGGATGTAGACCGTCCCCCAGTCGGTTCTCCCTGTTGTGTTCACGTAGGCCCACGTGCCGGTGTCCTCCGTGTTCTCCTTCGCCTGGACGTAATTGACGGTCGCGGTCCTGCCGTGGGCGCCGGTGTAGAGAGGCATCACCGTGGTCAGGTACTTGCTTCCGGGCTGAAGCATCGGCGTCAGGTCGGAGGGGTAACTGCCCTCCGTGTCGGTATAGTAGATCTGCAGCGCGCCGCGCAGAGAGGCGAGCTTCGAGCGGGTGGCGTCCTCGTTGGCTGTCCTGATGCTGCCGCCGAACCTTTCCATGGTGATGGCGGCGAGCGTCACCAGCACGACTAAGACGACCATCATCTCGATGACGGTGACGCCGTCCTGCCCTCTCGGACGACCGGCTTTAGGGGTCAACGGAGGCCCCGGCCGGCCGTTGGAGCGCGCTTGCGGGATCCCGTTCCGGGCGCCGATTCCCGAACAGGTCCGTGCGGTCAACGGCCGGCCTAGGGGTGGCGTCCAAGCAGAGCCGGCGAGCCGGCCCGCAAGGCGTCCCGCGCTCCGGCGCAAGGCCGGCGAGAGGACAAGCCGGGGGGCTGTCCATGCCGAGCGCTTCCGCGGCCTGCGGGAACCTTGCGAGCGCTGCTATCGCTAAACGGCTCCGCTTCATCGCCATCGATATTAGGGTTGTTCGGGAGGGGAGTAAATTCAAGGGTTTAAATGTCAGAAAGGGTCAGAAAGTGTCTAAATATAGTCAGATATGGCGTTTTTATGGCTTAAACTACCCACACGTGGCGAGGTTCGGACAAGCGTTTTGGGTTCGTTTTGCCATTTTCGTCAGGAGTGACCGCCGTCTTGACCGGTGCCGCCGCCGGAACCGGGTTGACCACTTCATTGATCATCAAACTCCCGAGCACGACGAACGCGCAGTATGTCAACTGTTCCCCGAGGTCGAGCGGAGAGAGGGTCGACTGCATCAGGTAGCGGAACAGGACGAAGGCCGAGACTCCGCAAGCCATGGCGAGGGTCCGCGTCCGGCTTCCATAGATTGCCGTCGCCAGCGGCGTCAGCGCCAACAGCAGCCAGCAGGGGGTCCAGACTGCGCCGAGCAGCCAGACGATGGTGCAGTTGCAGCCAAGATTGACAGCCATCCTCAGGTTGACGAAAGCGGACTGGTGCGTCGTCGAGTGCAGTATCGAAGGACTCAAAAGGTTGAATAGCGCGCTGAAAATCAGCAACCCGATGCTCACACGGCCCGCGATGCCGACCGGGCTACCAAGAGCGACTCCCAGGCAGACGGTGAGGACAGCGAACGGCATCGCGTAGCGATTGACGACCATCGCACGGTTTGGAACCGCGGATTCGCCTTCGATATTTTTTCGTGTGTTTTCCATCGGAACCACCCCGCTTCAAGGGACCAACAATCTAGGGTTGCTTGGCGCGGGCGCCGATTCAAGTGGCTGTGAGTCAGAGGGTGTCAGCTAGTGTCGGCTGTCGGAGGCGGCGGGCTTCGAACTCTTTAGCTGTTCCCGCGGCGGCGGCATGGCCGCCGCGAGACCCTCCGAAAAGTCCATGACGTCTGAAAAACGGGGCGGGATCAGCCAGTTCCCGGCTTTATCGACATAGCCCCACCCTCCCCCCGACTTCGCCGCGGCCGCCCCGGCGGAGAAATCGGAGCAGGCGGCGAAGCGAGGCTTGAGGACCCAGCGCCCGCGCCGGTCGATGAAGCCCCAGAGGCCCTTTTCGAGGACCGCGGCGGCGCCTTCCGAGTAGGAAGCGGCGGCTTCATAGCGGAACGCCAGGCGGCTAGACCCATACCGGGAGATGAACCCCCAGCGTTCGTGAGACTTGACCGCGGAGAACCCTTCCGAAAACCCCCTGGCGTCATCAAAGACGGCGGCGACGGCCCATTTGCCCGAGTGGTCGACGAAACCGCTCTTGCCTCCCGACTCGGCCCGAGCCAGGCCGTCGGCGAACGATCCCGCGAAATCGAACGAAGGCGGGATGCGGAACTCACCCGACTTGTCGATGAAGCCCCAGCGATTCCCCTGCCTCACCCGCGCCAGCCCCTCGGAAAAACCGCCCGCGTCGTCGAAGCGCGGCTCGATGACAGCCGCTCCCGAACGGTCGATGTAGCCCCAGCGTCCGGCGAGGCGCACCGGCGCCAGGCCGTCGGAAAAGGACCACGCGTCCTCGAAGCGCGGCGCGATCACGGTGTTGCCGGCGTGGTCGATATAGCCCCAGATGCCCCCGGACTTGACGGCGGCGAGGCCGGCCGCGAAGCCGCGGACCGATTCGTAGCGCGCGGGAAGGACCCATCTTGCCGAGCGGTCGATGAAGCCCCAGCGGCCGCCGGGTTCGCCTTGGGCGAGGGCCAGAAGCGGGGCGAGGACGAGGATCGAAGCGAGCGAGGCGGGATGCCGCACGGCAATACTGAGTTTGCGGCGGCGCGCCTGGATTGTCAAGCGTCTCTCAAGAAGCATAAGCTATTAGCCGAGGCCGGCAACCGGCTCCGATGAGCTTTCTTCTTCTCGCGATCCTCCACGCCCGGGCGACCTGGACGGGTTTGGTCTACAGCGGCTTTTCCGATTGGTCCGGCTGGGCGGCCGGCCAGATGTTCTTCCTCGGCGTCCTCATCCTCCTCGCGGTCGCGCGCCGGCAATGGTCGTGGACGGCCCGCGCGATGCCGTGGGCGGCGGCGGCACTCGGCCTTGGCTTGGCGGCCGCGGGCTGGGGCCTGCGCGCGAGCGGCGACACGTTCCGGGTGTTTGGCACCGACGCGGCGCAGACGCCGTTGCGGCTGCTGCGAAGCTCGCTGCTGGCGGCCGCCGACTGGTCCCTTTTACTCGACTTGATCTTGGCCGCGGCTGCGGTCGCCCTCTCGCTGGCCGACCTGCGCCGCCACTACGAGCCGTTGGCGCGCAAGCGCGCGCTCGCGGCGGCGGCCGCCGGGGCGGCCATGCTTTTTGCGGGCGCTTGGCGGGCTCCGAGGGATACGCGGCTGGAAAGCCCCCTTCTCGCCATTCTGCGGTCCGAAAGCGAGAGCCCGCCTCGTCTTGGCCCGGAGCGTGAAGCGGATCTGCGCTCCTTGCGGTATGGGAGCCTGGCGCTTACCGATGAGCTGAGCCGCGAACTCGCGGCCCGGCGACAATCGCTCGTCATGCGGAAATACCGGCCAAATATCGTGCTCATTATCCTCGAATCCGTCGGCTCCGCGCAGCTCCGGCCCCTAGGACGCTTGGACCCGCGTTTCACGCCGGCGCTGTTCGACTTAAGCCGTCACGGCGTGCTCTTCCCGTCGGTCTACGCCCCCTTCCCCGGAACGGTGCGCTCGCACGTCTCGGTCATGACGGGCGGCGGGCTAATCACCTGGGGCAGCGAATACAAGGAATTGTCGCGCCGCTACCTCGGTCCCACGCTGCCGGGCGAGCTCAAGAAGCGGGGCTACCGCGCGGCGTTTTTCTCCGCGGCCCGCCTGGACGGCGAGAACTCCGACGGCTTCTACGCGGCGCTGCCGTTCGACCGCGAGTTCTTGCCCGAAAGCCTTGACGTGGATGAATGGAAAAGGCTCGAGCTCAACAGCTGGGGCATCGACGAGCGGGGCGCGGCTAAAAGAGCGCTCGCCTGGACGCGGGCAAGCCCCCGGCCCTTCCTGCTCGTCTTCAATACGGTCGCCACCCACCATCCTTACGCGGTCCCGAACGGCATGGCTCCTTACCGCCGCGGCGGCGACGCGAAGAGTCGGTACGAGAGCGCCCTGCATTTCACCGACTCGGTCGTCGGCGACCTGGCGAAAGCCCTTGGATCCGACGGACGTGGGAACACGCTCTTGATCGTCCTGGGCGACCACGGCGAGGCCTTCGGAGACCTCCACCCGGGCAACTTCAAGGAGAACATCCGCTCTTTCGTCCTGCTGGCCGACCTGAGCAAGAAGCTCCGGCCGCTCACGGCGGACTATCCCGCCGGCAACGGCCAGATACTCCCGACGGTGCTCGAGGCGGTGGACGGCCGGGCCCAAGCCGGCTCGCTCTTCGACGCCCGGGGCCGCATCCAGTACTTCTTCAAGAACACCCATCCGACCCAGCTCGGCCTGCGCGACGGCCAGTGGAAGTTCATCGGCCCGATGCTCGATCCGGCCCAGGCCGAACTCTACCGCCTCGACCGGGACCCGTTCGAGAAGGACAATCTGGCTTCAACGCATCCGCTGATGGTCCGGGATTATCGCCGGCTTGCGTCGCAATGGTTCATCGATACGCAAAACGAGTTCGTCTCGCGCCTCGAGGGCTTCCAGTACGAAGGCGGAGCGGCGCTCACCGCCGGCGAGTTGGGCACCCCGGGTCCCAAGAGGCTGATGTTCGGCTGGATGGGGCCCGACGACAAGTTCGTGCCGTCGCCCTCCGGAAAGGTCCCGGCGCGCGCGAAGATCGCGGCGTTCACCAAGGACGTGCCGTACCCGAACGGCCGCCTGCTGCGCTACTGCTGGAGGGCGCCCGATGGCAGCCGCCGTGAGTTCACGCTCTTCCATTCCGGCGAGTGGAGCGACGTGTACGCCTTTCCGCAAGCCCGCTTCGCCATGACGCCCGGCCGCTGGTCGCTTCGCATCCTCGACGGAAGCCGCGCGCTTGTCGGCGGCGAGCTGACCGTGCTTCCCTGACGGCCAGAAGCCGGTCCAGAATTCGGCGGTAGAGCCCTAGACTCGTCGAGGGAGGGTACGACAGTCCTGGGTTTGCGGGGGTGTGCCTAAATTGTCAAGCCGAATCCGGTTGACAAAACGCGTTATTGAGGTAAGCTATTGCGGCAAGCATGAGGAGAGCCCTGCTTTTTGCCGCGGTATTGAGCATGGCCGTGGCGGCCCAAGCCGCCACGGCGAGATCCCGCGTGGTGGTCCGCGTGATGCCCGTCGAGACTTTTAGCCTGGCGCCGGTTTCTGCGGCCGGCGCCCAACTTTCTTTCGTCCACAACGCCGCCGCTCCGGTGAAGCTCACGGCCGAGTGCAGCGCGGGCATGAGCATCAAGAGCGGCGTGGGCGATTTTTCGTGCGTCCAAAACTCGGCTCGCGATGTCTTTACCCGGATTTCGAACGGCGTCCTCCGAGAGGCCGTTTCTTATTCGGCGCGAGCCGCGTCCTCCTCCGTCTCCTCCCAGGCCCCGGGCGAGGGCCTCACCGTCACCTACACCAGCGTCGAAGAGTGACTTCGTCCTCGACCCCAAGAGTATAAGCGACAACGGTAAAGTCAATTGTAAAACTAGTTGTTAAGAAGATTGTAACTAAGCCTTAGGGTTCTTCGATCATCTTCAGCCGCCGCAGGCGCGGCCGGACGTTAATCCTCTCGGCGCGCGTTTGGCCCGGAGCGAGGTCGAGCTCGAAGCTCTCGCGGTCGGCCGCGTGCCGCTCAGGCAGCCCCGAGGCGTCCAGCCGCACCGTCCAGCGGCCGGGCCTGAGGTTGCGCAGCCGCAGGTTGCCGTCGGCATCGGTCGGATGGGCCACGGTTTCTTCGCCGCGCTTGAGCTCGATCCAAAGCCCCGCGACGCCGCCGGCCTCAATGAGCTTGGGTTCCTTGTCCTCCTCGGCGACGGACGGCGCGCCGCCCTCCGGCTCGTAGAGCACGACGCGGAGATCGACCTCGGCCTCGCGCACAACCCCGATATCGAGGCGCAGGGTCTTGCCTCCTTCGATGGCGGCCTTCAAGGGCATCGGGGCCTCGGTCACCAGGCCCGCGGGAAGCGTCGCGGGGTCCACCCACACGAAATGCTCTCCCTTGTCGAGCGAGCGGAAGGCGAAGCGCCCGCGACCGTCGGTCGCCGCCAGGGCGCCGCCCGCGTTGACGACCGCGTCCTTGACCCCGCGCCGGCCGGGGACGCCGGCTTCGTAGACGGAACCCGTCAGGCCGCCCACGTCGGCGCGCAAGCCGATCGGGATGTCGAACTCGTGCGAGTAAGAGCCCAGAACCGAGTCGATCCGCGGGCGCGTCGAGCCGAGATAGGCGAGGCGCTGGACCCGCACCGAGATCATATCGCTTCCAGGCAGAGTCCAGCGCAGGTAGCCGATGTAGCGCATGCTGGGCGGGGCGGGCGCCGTGGGCTCGCGGCGCTCGGCCTGAAGGTTGATCGAAAGCCCCTGCAAGGGAAGCAGGTCCGCGCCGAGCCCGGCCACGGTCTCGGGCTGGACGTCGACCGCCAGGCCCTGGGGACCGCGTTGGACGTAGGCGGAGTAGCTCTGGCTCGGGGTCGCGGCGAGCGAGAGGTCCGCCCCCCCTCCTCCCTGCTCGAAGGAATGCCCGCTCAGACGGTCCTCGAAGCGGATTGCGGCGGCCGAGAGGCTGGCGCGCAAGGCGCGCCACTGGTGTACGAGCCCCGCGGTGAGCTCGTGGGCCCGCGCGTCGAAAGAGGGCGTCGGGAGGCGGTCGATCTTGCTCTGCCAATCATAATCCAGCGTCCAGACGGTCTCGCGGCTTTGGGTGAAGCGCACCCCGGTCTTGCTCCGGTCCTCGCTGAGCGCGACGGACTTGGCCGGGTCGCGGTTCAGGTTGAACACATCCTTGTAGTACGCCTCGCTCAGCTCCCAGCGGGCGGCGAGAGGGGCGGTGAGCTGGGCGCGGGTGAGGTCGGAATCGTGATAGAAGCCGGTGTAGTCCGGTCCGCCGCGGATCTTTTCGACTCGAAGCGGAGCTCGGCCAAAAGCCCTGCCTTCAAGCGCCACGCTCCAGGCCCGGCTCCCATAAGGCGTCTTTTCCAGGGGCGCGTGGCCAAGCGCGTACTCCGCGCTGAGAGCGAGGCCCGCGATGGCGCCCGTCTTGGCCTGCAGGCTCGCGAGGTCCTGGCGCGTTGCGGCGTCCTTGCCGAGCCAGTTCGCCTTGAGCTCGAGCGGCTTGGCCGCGTAGCCGACGTAGCCCGCGCGCCCGCGTTCCGCCGCGCTTTGGCCCCGCGACTCGAAGGGGAATCCGCCGAGCTTGAAGCCTCCGGCTTCTGTCCTCCCCTGCCGTATTCGTATAGCTGGGTGAGCGGCGACAGCGAGTAGCCCAGGTCCCCGCCTTTGACCGAGCCGCGCTCAAAGCTCAGGGCGCCGTTGTATTCCTCGCGGAAGCCGAAAAGAGGCAAGTTCGGGTCGATGGGGCGCTGGAGGTGGAAATCGAGCCGCCGGCGCCCGGCGTCGTCGAGCGCGCCGCTGCCGGTCCAGTCGAACTGCGCGGCGTTCTTGTCCTGCTCCCGGCCTCCTTGCGCGGTGAGGCGCGACCTCAGGCGGCGGTAGGGGTCGAGCCTCTGCGAGATGCGAGGGATGATGTTGACCAGGGTCGCCGCCCTCGTCTCACCGCCGCGTTCCCCGGCCAGGCTCGCCGTGAGCCGGAGCTGGTGCGTCAGGGGCTGTACCGCCGCGGCGTCGGTGCGGACGATGACGGCGATCTCGTGCGATGCGCCCGGCGCGAGCGGGAAGGCCTTCGCGTCGGCCTCCGCCTTGAGATTGTCGGAGCTCGCCACGTCCACGACCGCTTGGCCGCCGACGTTGCCGCGGTTGACGAGCGCGAAGCGGGCCGTGTAATCGCGTCCGGCCACGACCAAGGAAGGGGAGGCGAGCGGCGTGAGCTCGAGCTCGAGCACCCGCTGGACCTTGAGGCCCACGGTCGCCTCGACCCACGGGTCCGTCCGGCGGTGGACGTGGACCCGGTAGGTCAGCACATACAGGCCCGCCGGAGCGAGCGAGGGCCGCGGCAGGCGGAAGGAAACGAGGCGGACCTCTTCGCCGCCGGCCGGCAGGCGGAACGGCTCCTCGATGGAGACGAGACGCCAGCCCTCGGGCAGGTCGATCTCGTCGTCGAGCAGGCGCGGCACGGGGCCGGCGTTGCGCACGACGAAGCCCAAGGTGACGATCTCGCTCGGCCGCGCCTCGCCCGGCGGTCCCGGGGAGGCGGAGACCTTCAGGCCCGTGATCTGCCCGTGAGCCGTCCCGGTCAACAGCGCGAGGAGCGCGAGGCCCTTTAGCAAGATGACCTAGAGCTTGAGTTCGGTCCGGGCTCCGAAGACATCGTCTTCGCCGCCGTCGATGACGATGCGGCCGGTGTACTTGCCCGGCATGACGCCGGGGAGTTCTATCTCTTGCTTGACGCAGGTCCCCGGATAGACCCGCATCTTACGGCCGTGGAACAGGCCGGCCTTCGCTCCTCTGGAATCGAAAAGCTCCAAGGAGACCTCAGGCACGATCCAGCGTTGTCCCGAGTTCTTGATCTCCAATTCAAAGACGCTCTTGCCGTCTTTCTTGACCAACTCCTTCTTGGGCAAGGTCACGTTGCTCTTGCCGCCCGTCCCGACTTGAGTCACGATCTGCACGCCGTAGCGGATGATCTGGCGTATGCCGACCTGGACCTGCTTCTCCTGGGCCCCGGGCGAGGGAGGCGCGGCGGCCTCCTCGATCATGATGAGCGACCAGTAGGTTCCGCTGAGAGTCGCCGTGGACTTTTGCGGGACGCGGATCGTGTAGTTGAAGGAGGCGGTCTCATTGGGCTGGATCGTCAGGAAATCGCGGCTCAACCCGATCCATTTGGCGTTGGAGCGCGGGTCCGTGCCCGGTTTGCCGTAGAGGTTGCGGCCGTCGCAGAAAAAGAGATAGTCGGTCTGATAGATCTTGGCCTGGGCGGGCGCGTCGCCCGTGTTCTTGAGGTGCAGAGTCCCGTCGTAGGCCTTGCCCGGCTCGACCGTGTACTCCTGCGTGAGCCCGTCCGCCACGGAAATGCCCGCGCGCGCCGGGCGCGCAAGAACGGGAAAAACCAGCAGCGAGACAAGGGCCGCCCGGCGCGCTCTCATGGCTGGATCACCGTGAACAGGAGTCCCGTCGTGTAGGTTCCGGGCGGGACCTGAAGCGAGAGGCCATCGAGCTTGACCTGGACTCCCACGGTGGGGTTTCCCTTCTCCGTGATGAAGGTCTGCGGCGAGGTCGTCACCAGCAGATAAGCCGTTCCTCCGCTGACGGTGCCGTTGTTCGAGGTCATCTGCACGTAGATGTTGAGGTTGGAGTTCCAGCCGGTATCCACCCGCTGGACGGTCACGTGGCTGTTGCCGCTGCCGCTGCCGCTGCCGCTGCCCACCGCGATGCTGAGCTGGTCGGTCGGGCTCGCGACGGGATTGGACAGGTTGCTGCCGGCCCCGGAGGCCAAGTTGGACGCTCCGACGGTCTGGCTCCACGAGCCCGTCACCGTTATCGTCACCGCCGCCAAGGCGGATCCAAGCCCGATGCCCAAGGCGACAGTCGTGAGCACCGTGACCATGGACCCCCAAGCTCGCGTGCGCATCAGTTCGTGCTCGTGAACGTCACCACAAAAGTAAAGTTAGTATTAGCCGAGACCGGGGTGCCGCTCGCCGTGCAGGAGGCGCCGTAGGTGACCGCCTTGTTCGAGTAGGCCCCGGCCGAGATGCCGGTCCAGACGCTCTGAGCGGGTTGGGCCGCGCCGCCGTTCACCAGCGTCATCGTCCCCACTCCTCCGGCGACCGCCACCGTCAGGGTGATGTCGTTGCCGCTGGGTGGGGACGCCACCTGCGCGGTCACTTTGAGCGCCGTTGCGGAGTTGTGCGACAGGTTGAGCGCGGCGGCGGTGTCGGAGGCGCCGGTCAGGCTGTTGCTGCCCGCGGTTCCGGAGAGGCTGATGCCGGCGCCGTTGGTGACCGACAGCTCGTTGATGGCGCTCAGCGTGAGGCTGATGTTGGCCGTGCCGCTGGTGGCGGCCCGGGCTTGCGGCGAGAACGCGGCGGAAAGCGCCAGCAGCGCGACGGCGACGCGGAACGTTCTCATGAGCTCACGCTCGTGAAGGTCACGGTATAGACGAAATTCGTCGAGGCGGAGACCTTCGTTCCGGTCACGGTGCATCGGGCGCCGTAGGTCACGGTGCGGTTGCTGAAAGCGCCAGCGGCGATGCCGGTGTAGACGTCCTGGCTCGCCTGGGCCGTCCCATTGCTGACCAACGTCTTCGTCCCGGCCCCGCCCGCCACGGCGACGGTCAGGGTGATGTCGTTGCCCGTCGGCGCGGTCGTCGCCTGCGCGGTGATCTTCTTAAGGCCGGTGCTGTTTTGGGTGTAGTTAAGCCGCGCCGTGGAATCGTTGACCGGCCCGAGCACCGCGCTCCCCGCCGGGTTGGCGATGGAACTGTCCAGCGTGATGGTCCCGCCGTTGGTGATGGCGAGGAGATCGAGCAGCGGGACCGTCACCGATTCGCTCGAATTGCCGCTGTTTCCAGCGAAGACCACGGAGGTAAGCCAGAGGAGGGCCGGTGCAAAAAGAAGCCCGAGGAGCGTCCTCACGTCACGGAGAATACAAAAATCTTGGGCGCGGGAGGGGCCGAGATCCTCCCGCGCCCGTCTGCGCGTCCTTGCCTCGTGCTTCTTACGTCTTACCTCCCGATCTGGCGCTGCTCAGCTCGCGTTCGCGGCTTACTGGTCGACGCTGGTGAAGGTGATGGTGAAGGCGAAGTTCGTCGCCGACCCGACCGGCGTTCCGGCGGCCGTCGCCTGCGCCCGGTATGTCACGACCTCGGTCGGATAGACACCGGCCGCGATGGCGGTGACGGCATCCTGGGCGCTGGCGGCGCTCCCGGCCTGGTACAGGGTCACGTAGGACCCCCCGCCGAAGCCGACCAGAGCATCCAGCTTGATGTCGTTTGTGCCCGAAGGGACGGTCGTGGCTTGGGCCGTGATCTTCTTGTTCACGTTCTTATTGTGGATGTAGGACAGCCGCGCCGTGGTGTCGGTCGCCGGGCCCAGCAGCCCGCTCACAGTCGGGTCCGCCTGGCTGTTGTCCAGGGTGATGGAGCCGCCGTTGGTCACGGTCATCTTATCCACCAGGCCCACGGACACGGTGACGTTCGAGGTCCCGCTTGCGGCAAGCGCGGGGAACCCGGAGACGATCAGCGACAACGACAGGACGGCGACGGCGAGCTTCTTCGCGAGGCTCTCGGGCTTCATGTTCTTGGTCATCTCGGCGCTCCTCCTCGGCTGAGGCAACTTCCATGAAGAGTATAGGCCACAATTGTGAACTAGATTGTAAGTCTAAATGTCAAATCAAGTGTTAAATAGATGGACCGAACACCCCGCGCCGCCGCAGGCGCCCGATATATTGAGGAAAAGGGAACTTTTCAGGCGCTCGTTCGTATACTAAAGTAGGAGCCATGATCCGGAAAATCGACGATTTTCGCTTCGAAATCCCGCAAGAAGGCGCCATGCGCGTGCCCGGCCGCATCATCGCCTCCGAGAAGCTCATCGGCAAGATCGACTCCGAGCGCGTCGCCGAGCAAGTGTCCAACGTGGCCACCCTTCCCGGCATCGTGGGCTACTCCCTAGCCATGCCGGACGCCCATTGGGGTTACGGTTTTTGCGTCGGCGGCGTCGCCGCCTTCGACGGCGTCGATGGGATCGTAAGCCCCGGCGGCGTCGGCTACGATATCGGGTGCGGAGTCAGGCTGTTGCGCACGGACCTGGAGGCCAAGAACGTGGCGCAGTACCTGCCGCGTCTTATGGACGGCCTGTTCCATGCCGTGCCCTCGGGCGTCGGGGCGGGCGGGGCTCTCCGTGTGCGCGCCGAGGAGATGAAGCAGGTCTTTCGCTTCGGCTCCAAATGGGCGGTGTCGCGCGGGCTCGGCGACGCGGACGATCTGACGGTCTGCGAGGACGGCGGCTTCTTGGGGGATGCGGGAGAGGACGTGCCCTCCGAGCGCGCGGTCGAGCGGGGTGCGGACCAGATCGGGACGCTGGGCAGCGGCAATCACTTCATCGAGGTGCAGGAAGTCGATGAAGTCTACGAGAAGGGCGTCGCGGCGGTCTTCGGGCTGTTCCCCGGGCAGCTGGTCGTCCTGATCCACACCGGCTCGCGCGGCTGCGGCTACCAGATCTGCGCGGATTTCCTGCAGGTCATGCGCAAGGCCGGACAGAAATATGGGATCCGCCTGCCGGATGCCCAGCTCGCCTGCGCGCCGCTGTCTTCCCCCGAAGCGCAGGAGTATTTTGCGGCGATGCGCGCGGGCTCGAACTTCGCGCGGGCGAACAGGCAAGCGATCACCCATCGCGTGCGGGAGGTGTTCGAGCGCACGCTCCAGCGCGGCCCGGCGGATCTCGGCATCCGCGTGGTCTACGACGTGAGCCATAATCTCGCGAAGATGGAGACGCACGTCTGGGAAGGCAGGGAGCGCAAGCTGTGCGTCCACCGCAAGGGCGCCACGCGAGCCTTCCCGGCCGGCCATCCCGATGTGCCCGAGCCGTACCGCGCCGTCGGTCAGCCCGTGCTGCTGCCGGGTTCGATGGGGACGCATTCCTTTGTCCTGATCGGCACCGAGCAGGCGCTGAAGGAAACGTGGGGAACGACGGCGCACGGGGCGGGGCGCAGGATGAGCCGCACGCAGGCGGCCAAGCGCGTGAGCGGCGCCGAGCTTATGCGGCAACTCGCGGCCGAGGGGATCATCATCCGGACCGATTCCTTGCGCGGGCTGGCGGAAGAGGCGCCGTTCGCCTATAAAGACGTCTCGGAAGTCGTCGACGCCTGCCATCAGTCGGGGATATCGCGCAAGATCGCGAGGATGAGGCCGCTGGGAGTGGTGAAAGGCTGACCGGGGCATTTTGCTAGAATCAAGCATCGTGCGCTTCGCTATTTTCGCCCTCAGCCTATTGCTCGCGCTCCCCGCTTCGGCGGAGCTGGTGCTCAAAAGCGTTTCCTGGCAGATGACTGCCGCGGGAGGCCCTCCCGGAGCTCATCGGTCGTTCAAGCCCATCGAGAAATGGGTCCAGCCGGCGGTGGCGCGTCTGGCAAAGAGGCCACGGGCGTTGGTCACCGTGGAGAACCGCGGCCCGAGCGCGGTGGACGGCATGGTGCTCCGCTACGCCCTCTCGGCGCGCTTGGTGAAGGCGGGAACCGAGGGACAGCCGGGCGTCTGGACCGTCCCCTTTTACCTGAATGAGCGGCGCGTCCCTCGCGTGCGGGCCGGCCAGGTGAAGGAGATCCCGCTCAACGATCTCGTGCTCGATGTTTTCTTGAAGAAGGTCTATCGCGCTGGCTACTGGCCGGACGCGCTGAAGATCGAAGTCATGGTCGAGCCGCGCGCGGGCGAAGGCCTGGAGCAGCGCATGCTCGAAGAGACTCTGCCGGTGGTGCCGAAATGAACGACCCGAAGCTCCTGCGCGCCGACCCGGACGCCGCCCGCAAAGGGATCCAGTCGCGCGGCGGCCGCTACCTGCCCGCGCTCGAGGAATTCTACGGCCTCGAGCAGAAGCATCGCGCGCTGCTCAAGGAGGTGGAGGAGCTGCGCGCCCGCCGCAACGAGTCCAGCGCCCGCATCGGCAAGGCGATGGCGGCCAAGGAGGAGGGCGTCGCCGCCTCCCTCAAGGCCGAGGTGGGCCGGCTCAAAGTCGAGATGGGCGCGAAGGAGAAGGAGCTGGAGGCGTTGTCGGCCAAGGTGCGCGACCTATCGCTCTCCATCCCCCATCTCCCCCACGCGAGCTGCCCGGCCGGGAAGTCCGCGGCGGACAACGTGGAGCGGCGCAAGGGCGGGCCGGCGCCCTCGACGGCAAAGGCGCTGGACCACCAGACGATGGGCGAGAAGCTCGGCATCCTCGACATGGAGGCGGCGGCGAAGCTCTCCGGCTCGCGCTTCGTCCTGCTCAAGGGCGCGGGGGCCCGGCTCGAGCGGTCGGTGGTCAATTTCATGCTGGACCTTCATACGACCAAGCACGGCTACCTCGAGGTCGCGCCGCCTTACCTCGTGCGCCCCGAGGTGCTCGTGGGCACCGGTCAGCTTCCCAAGTTCCGCGAGGACATGTATGCCACCGCTGACTCCTCCTCCGAGGGGGGCGCCCGCGAGCTCTTCCTCATCTCGACCTCCGAGATCCCGCTGACCAACCTCGTGCGCGAATCCATCCTGGAGGAAGCCAAGCTTCCCTTGCGCTTCACGGCGGGCACGCCGTGCTTCAGGCAGGAAGCCGGCTCCTATGGCAAAGACGTCCGCGGCATGATCCGCGTGCACCAGTTCAACAAGGTCGAGCTGGTATGGGTCACGCGTCCCGAGGATTCCCTGGACGCCCTGGAGCGGCTGACGAGCCACGCCGAGGCGGTGCTTTCCGCGCTCGAGCTGCCGTACCGGGTCCTCGAGCTTTGCACCGCCGACATCGGCTTCGCGTCGCGCAAGACTTACGATCTGGAGGTCTGGATGCCGTCGGAGGGGCGGTACCGCGAGATCTCTTCGTGCTCCGATTGCGGCGATTTCCAGGCGCGGCGCATGAACGCGCGTTTCCGGCGCGCGAAGGGCGCAGCCGAGCTCGTCCACACGTTGAACGGCAGCGGCGTGGCGGCGGGACGCTTGGTCGCCGCGATCCTCGAGAACTTCCAGAAGCCCGACGGCTCCCTGGCCGTTCCGGCGGCGCTGGTGCCGTACTTCGGAGCCGACTCGATCCGGCCCGCGTGAGCGGCCCCCTCTCGCCGTGCCAGCCTTGAGCCGGCGAGCTGTGGCCGCCCTCGCCTGCGGCGCGGCGCTCGCGTGCGCGGCCGCGGGCGCCTTGGCGGCCGGCTCGCGCTGGGCGGCCGAGTTCTTCTACCTCTTCGCCTGGGCGGGGACGCTGCTGTGCGTCGCGGGCTTTCAGGACGCCGTGCTCGGACGCTCCTTCCTCGACGAGCCCAGGCGGCTCGCGCGGATGGCCGCCCTGTCGGCGCCCTGGTGGCTCCTGTTCGAGGCGGTGAACTTCCGCCTCGGCGACTGGACCTACGACGGTCTGCCGTCGAACCGATGGATCCGCTGGGCCGGATACGCGTTCGCCTTCGCGACCGTCTTGCCCGCGGTCCTGGAGTCGGCGCGCCTCGTCGAACCGGCTTGCGCGGGCCTGCGCCCCAAGCCGAGGCCCCGGCTGCTCGGCGACGCGGCGCGAGGGGCGTGCCTCATCCTCGGGCTCCTGTCCGCCGTCCTGCCGCTGCTGTGGCCGCGCCTGTTCTTTCCGCTGGTCTGGGGCGCCGTCTTCCTGCTCGTGGAGCCGTGGCTGGCGGCGCGCGCGCCCGAGCGCTCTTGGCTCGCCGCCTGGGCTCGCGGCCGGGCCGGACCGGCCGTCTCGCTCCTTGTCTCCGGCGCGGCGTGCGGCCTGCTGTGGGAGCTGTTCAACTTCTGGTCGGGCGCCAAATGGCGGTACGCGGTCCCTTGGCCGCGGGGGCCCAAGCTCTTCGAGATGCCGTGGGCGGGCTATCTCGGCTTTCCCCCCTTCGCGCTCGAGTGCGCGAGCGCATGGGGGCTGGCCGAGACCGTGCGCGAGCGGATGAGCCCGGCGAAGAAGCTCGTCGCGGCGGCGGCCCTCGCCGGCTTGAGCCTCTTGGCCTTCGCGGGCATCGACGCGTGGACCGTAAAGAGCTTTGTTTCCTATTGAACCCTCACCCCGGCCCTCTCCCGCCGTAGGCGGGAGAGGGAGAAGGACTACTGCCAGGAATCGGGGATGTTGAGCTTGCGGCGAAGGTCCGTGCGCACCTGCTCCATGCACTGGGCGACGGGAGCGGAGTCGCTCGGCCCCGCCCGATATAGTTCGGTGAAGCGGCTCCAGCCCTGGCGCGGCATGCCTTTCTCGGCGTGGTCGAAATACAAGGACAAGGCCGCGCTCAGATACTCGCCGGTGGTCTGCGTGGCGCGCGGATCGAGCGCCGCGAGCCTGCCCTCGATGTCCGCGATGTGGCTGTCGAACCAGCCGGCGTAGCGCTGGGAGGCGGGCTCGAGGGCGCCGTTCTTGAAGGCGTAGATCGAGCTGCGATAGGCGAAGCGCGCCATCGTGTGGAATCCGCCGCACTCGACGTCGAAAAGCGAGCCGAGGGGAAGCGAGCGCGTCACGACCTCGGGCTGGCCGTCGCCGTCGAGGTCCTGCAGCCGCCCTTCCGGCAGGGGCGTCGATTCCGGCGACGCCTTTCCGGCGGAGAACCGCACCAGCCGCAGGGAGCTCGTTCCCAGCGCCGAGATCGAGTAGGCCAGCGTCGGCTTGCCGTCGCCGTAGAGCGCCGGCATCTTCCCTCCGTCGTGCACGTGCTCCAGCGCGATGCGGTGGCTCGAGCTGAGCTCCAGGTAGCAGAGCTGCGCCGCGCGCCCCTTGCCCAGCCAGACGCGGAGGCGGTCATGGTCGCCGGAGGGGTCTTCGAAGACATAGACGCCGTACCAGGAGCCGCCGCCGGCCGGGACGAGGAGCTTGCGCTTGACCGACCAGCCTTGCGAGACCACCTTCTCGGCCTCTGTCGCCATCGCGTCTTTCGCGGTGTTCGTGGCGGCGCGGGCGGGGAAAGGCGACGCGAGGCACGCGAGCGCGGCCCAGGCGAGGACGCTCCGCCTCACGGCCTCACCGCGAAGCGCTTCCACATCTCTTCGGTGCTCAAGAGGGAGTCCGAGCCGTCGCGGTCATAGGCCAGCCACCCTTGCGGCGTGTCGAGGCAGCAGGTCCAGCCTTCGGCGGTCACCAGCTCGAGGCGCAGGCGGGGGTCCGGCATGCGCGGCACGGACTTCACCCACAGCGCGCCCTTGCCCGGCTTGTAGTAGCCGATCGCGCGGCCGGCCGCGCCCTCCTCCGGCACCGACCCGAACCCGTGGACGACGAGCGCGCGCCCATCGGGCGAGAGGGCGAACTCGTCGACGCGCTCCCAAGCCGTGTAGTCCAGGCGCAGGATCTCGATGCCGCCCGGGCTGATGACGCTGAGCAGCGGGCGGTTCCTCGTGTAAGGGTCCACGTCTTCGAGCAGGAGGGCCACGGTGCCGTTGGGCGCGATCTGCAGGTGCTGGGGGTCGGCGCTGCGGCCGACCTGCGTGTTGTCCGCGGTGCGCCGCTCCCAAAAGATGCGGCTCGACTCGTCGACAAGACGGAAGAGCGAGCGCACGACCGTCGCCTTCGGCTTGTCGCGGGCGCGGCGCTCGGCGAGGTGCAGGCCCACCTCGCTGCGCGTCTCTTCCACGACCAGGAAGCGGTGCCCGCGCGGCGGAAGCAGGGCGCGGTACGTCGCGCCTTTGGGCGGGCGCCGGTCGGGCCGGGAGAGCGGGAAGCGGTGCAGGACGCTGTCTTGGCGCGAGAGCACCTCGATGTACGGCGAGCCGGGGGTCCACCGGAGCCGCTCGGAGCCGGTGTCCATCACCATCGTCTCGCCCGAGGCGGCGCGGCCTTCGATGGAGGGGCTCGGCGGCAGGCTGAGCTCCGGCATGTCGTCGGCGGCCGCGGGCCAGGGGGCGAGCGCGAGGAGCAAAGCGAGGAGGCTCATTGCGTTTCTATAAGGTGCGTGCCTGGCTTCAGCCCGGCACGCTACCCCAGTATAGGCCGACTTTGTTTCGCCCGCCAGTAGCGGAAGCCGCTCGACCGAGCTAGCTCGAGCGCCGCTGCCTGAAGCGGTGGATCTGCTGGGCCATGATCGGCCCCCAGGCGTTCTTGCCCGCGTAGCCGGTCATCGCCGGAAAGAACAACGCTCCTCGCACCGCGCCGGCGCTCGCATGCAGGATGGGAGGGACCGCTTCGGCGCGGGTCCCCTCCTGGGACTCGAACATCGAGAGGGCCGCGCCGCCGGCGGCGAAAGCGACGACCACCGGAGCGGTCCAGCCGTACATCGCGGCGAGCCCCGCGATGGCCAGGGGCGGCAGGCCGCAGGCGGCGTACGCCAGGGCGGAGCCGGCGGCCGCCTCCCGGCTTGTCGGCGCGTCGCGGTTCACCGGCGCCTGGATCGCCGGCGGCGCCGTGAACGGCATGAGGAGCGCCAGCCCCAGAGAGGCGACCCGTGGAGTCATCTCCCGGATCGTACCGGCAAGAGGCCGTAGGAACGAGGGCTGGGCGACCCTAAAACGCCTGGGGCGTGGGTACCGTATTCCTTAAAACATCCGGCACCGGAGACCTTTTCGAGCCGGCAGCCCGCGCGAGATCCTTCGCGCTACGCGGTCACCACACGAAGGTGCCGGCCGCGCCCGGATTGAGCACGGCGGCGAAGGTCTTTCCTTCGTCGCTCACGCGGAAGGTCCGCGCCGAGGCTCCGTCGTTGAGTACGATCAGGGCGGTCTTCCCGTCCGGGGTCTTGAAAGCGACGTTCGGCAGGTCCGGCGGGAGGTTCGAGCCTATCCTCACCGAGCCGGGGCGGATGAACTTGGCGGCCTGGGCCACGATGTAATAGGCGGGGTTCCTCTTTATCCCCCCACCGATGGTGAGCGCCCCCAGGCAGGTCTCGCAGCCGCCGGGGGTGTGCGGATCGTATGCCGGATCCGAGGCCAGGTTCCATTCGAGGGCGGTCTTGCTCCAATTCCGCATGGAGCCGATGATGACGGTTTTCACATGCCAGCGGAAATCCTCGGCCAGGTTCCCCGGAGCGCCCACCCACTGCTCCGTGAAATAGACGTTCTTGTCCGGATGAGCGTCATGCACCACGGAGAGCGCCGAGATGTCGCCGGCATAGAGATGGAAGGCCGAGCCGTCGACGAACCGGCGAGCCTGCTCGTCTTCCAGTATGGAGAGCGGATAGCCGGGCTCGTCGCAATTGTGGTCGTAGAGGAGGATCTTCGTCTTGATCCCCTCCCGCGCGAAAGCAGGGCCCAGATCGTATTTGATGAAATCGCGCTGCTTCGCCGGGGTCATGATCATGCTGGGCTCATTGTCAGGGTTCAGCGGCTCGTTCTGGACCGTGACCGCGTCGATGCGTATCCCCTCTTCTTTCATGGCCCGGAGGTAGCGGACGATGTAGCGGGCATAAGCCCCGCTATCGGCCAAGCTGCTGCCGATGAAGGTGGGCCGCGCCTTCATCCACGGCGGCGGCGACCATGTCGAGGCCAGCAGCTTGAGGTCCGGGTTGATGGCAAGGATCCGCTTCAGCACCGGCACGAGATTTTTCTTATGCGGCCCCAAACTGAAGTTCTTCAGCCCCGGGTCCTTCTGGCCGGGCGGCATGTCGTCATACGAGAAAGCCGCGGGATCCAGGTCCGACGCCCCCAAACTGATGCGCAGATAGCTTGTCCCTATGCCGTCGCCTTCGGGCGAAAAGAGTTCTTTCAGCAGAGCGCCGCCTTCATTGGCCTCAAGCGCGTCGATCATCATCGCGCTCCCGCCGGTGAGGGTGTAGCCGAAGCCGTCCACGGTCTGGAAGGTCGCGCCGTGGTCCACGACGATGGAGGCGGCGGCGCCCCCCGACGGCGGGGACGCATGCTGCTTGCGCAACAGGACGGACCCGGCCGGGTCCGTGAGCCAGAATTCAGGAGTGATCTCAGACCCGCTCGAACGGACCGCGGCCGCGGCCACGAGGGCGGCGGCGAGGAATAGGTGGAACGGTCTCACAGCCAGCGTTTCTTAAGAAGGGCTTCGGCGATCTGCACGGAGTTCAGCGCCGCGCCCTTGAGCAGGTTGTCGCTCACGATCCAGAACGCCAGCTCGCGCGGGTTCGTGCCCTGCCGGATGCGCGCGACATGGACGGGCCAGCTTTCCCCCTCCTCGAGAGGGGTGGGATAGGAGCCCTCCTTCCAAAGCCGGACGCCCGGAGCGTTCTCCAGCGTCCGCCGAGCGGCGCCGGGCGAGAGGGGCCGGCGCGCCTCCAGCCAGAAGGCGAGGCTGTGGCCGCGGATCACGGGCACTCGCACGGTCGTCGCGCTGACGGGCAAGCCGGGCAGGCCCCAGATCTTGCGCAGCTCCCCCCTCACCTTGACCTCTTCGGAGCACTCGCCGTCCCGGTTGAAGGAGCCGACCTGCGGGATGACGTTGAAGGCGGACATGCGCGGCAGCGCGCGGGCGGGCGCGAGCTGCGGGATGCCGAGAGGATCGCTCTTGCGCAGCACGCCCGCCGCGCCGCGAAGCTGGGCGCGGAACTCCTCGAGCGCCTCGCGGCCGGCGCCCGAGATCGCTTGGTACGAGGCGAGGCGCGCCGCCCGCGCTCCGGCCCGGCGGATGAGGGGCCACGCCGCGACGGCCGCGCCCGTCAGGGTGCAGTTCGGCCCGGCGATGAGCCGGCGGCGCGGCGAAAGGGCCCCGGCGTTCACCTCGGGGATGACGAGGGGGACGTCTTCGGCCAGACGGAAGGCGGAGGAGTCGTCGATCACCCACACGCCGCGCTCGGCGAGCGCCCTTCCCCACCGCAGCGAGACCTCGTCGGAGGAGACCATGAACACGAGCCGGGCCTTCGCCAGGGCGTCGAGCGTGACGCCGCGCGCGGCGACGGCGCGGCCCCGGAAGCGCACGGCGCCGGCCCTGCGGCCGGAATTGAACGGGAGCAGGGCCCCGACGGGGAAGCGGCGCTGCTCGAGCACCTGCAGGAGCACCCGTCCGACCAGGCCCGTCGCTCCGACGACGGCGATAGTGAGGCCGCTCATGGCGCCAGCCACACGCCGTCGCAGTGGCCCTCGTTGTGCAGCTGGTCGCGCGCGACCGCGCGGACCCACGCGCCGCGCGAGGAAAGCTTCGAGCGCCGGACCGTCATCAAGAACGGCGGCTCGCGCCGGTACGCGGAGAGCCGTTCCCAGTCGAGCTGGTCCGTGGAGCTCTCCAGCCAGGCGGCTTCGATCCCATCCCCGTCGGCGGTGAAGCGGTAGACGAAATCCGCTCCGGCGGGCGCCGCGGCGCATTCGCGCACGGCGACCGTCGCGTCGTTCGGCGGCACGAGCTTGATGGCGAGAGCGGGCTTGAAGTTGTTGAGCGGCGTCTCGAGCGTCCCTTCAGCCCTTCGCGGCGCGACGCCGCCGAGCGACCGGTTGTTCCAGGCCCGAGGCTCCTCGCTGGCGTTCGAGCGTTCTTCCAACGCCGCAAGGATCGGCGCGCTCGAGGACCCGACGAGATAACGTGTGGTGGACCAGACGATCAGATAGTTCGGGCCCGAGAAGCTGATCATGCCTGCCGGCACTTCCGTCCAGAACCATACCGCGTGGCCCGTTCCCGGCATGTAAACGTGCGGGTCGTCCTCGAGAGGGATGTCGGCCGTCTCGGTCAGGAAGTAGCTCCGCTCGGCCGTGAAGGAAGGCGTCGGCGCGATGGCCATGTAGATCTTGCCCGGGATCACTTCGCGTTCCCAGGGCCGCCCGCCCGGCTTTGCGCGGGTCTTGGCCCGCCCGATCTTCGCCCCGATGAACGCGCGCGAGTACTCGCCGATCGGCGCGGGCGGCAGCGCGACGATCCAAGCGTTGTTGAAGCCGATATACCAGTTCTCATCGGGCCCGCCGTCTGCGAAACGACCGAAGTCATTGATGTTGGAGTTCAAGGACACATAGACTGGCAATCGGCTCCGCTGCTCGGTCGAAGGGCCTTCCGTCAGTACTTCCTGCGCAAGGACTGAATATGCAAATAATGCTGTAAATATAATCATTTATTGATAATACCAACCACGCGCTCAAAGTCTTCGAGGCTATAGAAGTGGATGGTCAGAGTGCCCCTTCCCCCCTTCTTCGTCCTGATGGCCACCTTCGTCCCCAACCGTTGCTGGAGCGCGGCTTCCACTTCGCGCGTATCGGCGTCCTTGGCGGCGCCCGGCTTCTCGCGTCTTGGCTTGGGAGAAGGCATGCTTCCGTTCGCCTTAGCCACGAGTTCGTCTATGTCACGGACCGATAGCTTTCCCTCGATGGCGGCCATGAAGATGCGGTGGCGTTCCACCGGATCCGGGCACTTGAGAAGAGCTCGACCGTGCGCTTCCTGCAGGTCGCCATGCAGTATCGCCTTCTGCATTTCGTCAGGCAAGTCCAGGATATGCAAGGTATTGGATATAGATTGCTTGGATTTTCCGACCATTTCGGCGACGCCATTCTGGTCTAGCCCGAATTCTTTCTGAAGACGGCAATACCCCAGGGCAGCCTCCACTGCGTTGAGATTCTCCCTTTGCAGGTTCTCCGCCAAGGATAGCGACAAGCGGTGCTTGTCCTCGGCCGGCTGACGGATCACGACCTCGATTTCGGTAAGCCCGGCAAGCTCGCAAGCGCGCAGTCGACGTTCGCCTGCGATGAGTTCGTAGGTCCCATCTGCGTCTGCAGAAACCACGATAGGTTGGGCTAGGCCGTGCAGCTTGATCGAGCCAGTGAGTTCGCTCAGCGCCTCGGCGTCGAAATGGCGGCGAGGCTGAAGGTGGTTGGGCCTGACTTTGGAGATGGGCACTCGCAGAGGTCTCGCCTCCAATGACGCCGGCTCGGCGGTCGCTACGGGTTGCGAAGGGATCAATGCTTCAAGTCCACGCCCTAGTGCGTTTCTCATGAGATGTTCTCCAAAGGCCGAGCGGGTTCTTCGACGGCGAAGCTTGGCGGCGGCGTTTCTCCCGCGACGATTCCCCTTCGAAGGAGGAATTCGCGCGCCATGGCCATATAAGCCTCGGCTCCCTTAGACCTCGAGTCGTACTGGAAGATATCTTTTCCGAATCCGGGGGCTTCGGCCAGGCGGATGCTCCGAGGAATTATGGTATTGAAAAGCTTTTCTCCAAAGAACTTCTTGACTTCGTCCCTCACTTGGTTTGAAAGAATCATTCGGGAGTCGAACATCGTGAGCACCGCCCCCTCAAGCCTTAGCTTCGGGTTGAATGCTACCTGCACCCGTCGAACGGCATCCATGAACTGAGCCAACCCCTCCATCGCATAATACTCGCCTTGGATGGGGACAATCACGCTTTCGGCGGCATTAAGAGCGTTGAGGGTGATGAGTCCTAGAGACGGCGGGCAATCCAGGATGATGAACCTGTATTTGTCCTTGATCGCTGGTATGGCGCCCTTGAGCCGGCGCTCCCTGGCCAGGGCGGACAAGAGTTGTATCTCCGCGCCGGCCAAGTCGGAATTAGCTCCGGTCACATGCAGTTTTTGCAGGGCGGATGCTTTGATGGTTTTTTCTAGAGGCAGAAGTTCGACAAGGACGTTGTATAGGTTCGGAGAGAACGCGGCTTTGTCAAAGCCGCAACCAGTAGTGGCATTGCCCTGTGGATCGGTGTCTATCAAGAGCGTTTCGAATCCGAGCCCTGCTAGGGCGGCGGCCAGGTTAACGGCGGTCGTCGTCTTGCCAACCCCCCCTTTTTGATTCGCAATCGCTATTATTTCTGTCATTTTTGTGCCCTGGAGCGATAAAGTACAACCGATTGTACTGCGTGGGCTGCTTCGGTGATGAACTTTACCAGATAGTGCGCCTGGTGTCAAACCGTTGACATAACAGCGCCGACATATTTAGGTTGACTATGGTATTTAGTGCTATTAAACATCTTATTCGATTGTCTGGTATCATATAGTGTTTAATACTCTAAAAGTCGTGGCGCCTCGGCGGCCCCCCCCGCGCCATGCCAGGGCGTCAGATCGAGCGCACGAAGAATCCGGGCCGGTCAAAAACGCTAGAATGAGCGGTAGCGTGCCAGGCTAGAGCCAGGCACGCACCTCATAGAAACGCAATGAAAAGAGCGACGCTCTCCATCGGACTGATCCAGTTGAAGCCGACGGAGGACCCGCGGAAGAATCTCGCGCACAGCCTGCGGCTCGCGAGCGCCGCGGCCGGCCGCGGGGCGAAGATCATCTGCTTCCCGGAGCTGTACCGCTCGCGCTACTTCCCTCAAAAAGACAAGGCGCGCGCGCGGCATCTGGCTGAGACGATCCCCGGCGAGTCCACGCGGGCGTTCTCGCGGCTGGCCGCCGAGCGCGACGTCGCGGTCATCGTGCCGCTCTTCGAGCGCGCCGGGGAGAGATTCTTCAATTCCGCCGCGGTGATCGACGCGGGGGGGAAACTCCTCGGGACCTACCGCAAGGTCCACGTCCCGCATGACCCGCTCTTCTACGAGAAGAGCTATTTCGCGCCGGGCGACCTCGGCTTCAAGGTCTTCCGCACGCGCTACGCGAGGGTCTCCGCGCTCATCTGCTACGACCAATGGTTCCCCGAAGCCGCGCGGGCGAGCGTCCTGGCCGGCGCCGAGATCCTGTTCTATCCGACGGCGATCGGCGCCATCCGCGGGTACAAGCCTCCGGAGGGGGACTGGCGCGAGGCCTGGGTCACCATCCAGCGAGGGCATGCCATCGCCAACGGCGTGCACGTGGCGGCGGTCAACCGGACGGGCGTCGAAGGCAGGCTTCGTTTCTTCGGCACGTCTTTTGTCGCCGACGCTTTTGGGAACGTGGTCAAGCGCGCGAGCACGGGCCGCGAAGAGGTGCTCGTCGTCCCGGTGGACCTCTCGATGAACCGCGAGATCCGGGACGGCTGGGGCTTCTTGCGCAACCGCCGGCCGCGCTGCTATCGCCCGCTCGTGGCCTAGCGTGCCCTACCCAAAGATGACCGACACGCCGCGTTCGCTCGGCTTGCGCATGCCCGCCGAGTGGGAGCCGCACGAGGCGATCTGGCTCTCCTGGCCGCATGACCCCGAATCGTTCGGCGAAGGTTTGCCCGGGGCCGAGCGCGCCTACGTCGAGATGATCCGCGCCATCCATAAGACCGAGCGCGTGGAACTCTTCGTGCTCGACGAAGAGATGCGCCGGCGCGCGTTGGACGTCCTCGACCGCGCCGGCGCCGACCCGGCGCGCGTGCGCTTCCACGTCCACCGTTACGCCGACGTCTGGTTCCGGGACTACGGCCCGACGTTCCTCGTCGGCGGCCGCCGATCGATGGTCCACTGGATCTTCAACGCGTGGGGGAACAAGTACGAGGAGCTCAAGTCCGACACGGAGATCCCGCGCCTGATCGAGAAAGAGCTCCGGATCGAGACCTTCCGCCCCGCCGTCGTGATGGAGGGGGGGTCTATCGACGTGGACGGACAGGGGACGCTCCTGACGACCGAGCAGTGCCTCCTGAACCCGAACCGCAACCCGAGCCTGTCCCGCGCCGATATCGAACGCGAGCTGTTCGAGAACCTGTCCGCCGCGCGGGTGATCTGGCTCAAGGAAGGCATCGCCGGCGACGACACCGACGGGCACGTCGACGACATCGCGCGCTTCGTCGCGCCGCAGACGGTCGTCTGCGCCCGGGAGGACGATGAATCCGACGAGAACTTCGCTCCCCTCGACGAGTGCTTCCGGGCCCTGGAGCGCGCGCAAGACGCTCGCGGACGCAGGCTGAACGTCGTGCGCCTGCCGATGCCGGAGCCCGTGTCAGCGGGCGGCCGCCGGCTTCCCGCGAGCTACGCGAACTTCTATATCGGCAACGGCGTCGTTCTGGCGCCGGTGTTCGGCTGCCGGCAAGACGACGCCGCGCTGAAAGTCCTGGAGGGGGTCTTTCCGGGCCGCCGCATCGCGCCCATCCCGTGCCGCGACCTCGTGCGCGGTTTGGGCACGGTCCACTGCGTCAGCCAGCAGCAGCCTAGGGGCTAAGGCTTCGCTGCGGGCGCCGGAGGCCGCTCGGGCGCGGGCAGCGGGTCGGACACGGGCTCCGAAGCCGGGGCGACGGGGTGCTCGATGTAGGTGTACTCCCGCATCGTCGCCTCGTACTGGTTCAGCAGGTCGACGCCCTCGCGAGGCTTGATCGCGCCCGCTTTGACGTGCGCGTCGATGGCGGTCTTCACGTTCTTGACGAGCTCGAAGTCGCTGTATTGGATGCCCGCCAGGACGTCGCGGATGGTCTGCCCTTCGATCACGTCCTCGATGTAATAGCCGCCGGGCTCCTCATCGTCCTCGAAGACGTGCACCTCGTTGACGCGGCCGAAGAGGTTATGGACGTCGCCCATCGTGGCCTGGTAGGCCCCCATGAGGAACATGCCGAGATAATAGGGTTCGCCGGGCTTGAGCGGGTGCACGGGCAGGGCGCCGCCGGACTTGCGGTGGCAGGGGAACTGCGTGACCTTGCCGTCGGAGTCGCAGGTCGCGTCCGCCAGCGTCGCGCGGCGGGTCGGCTCCTCGTTGAGGCGCTGCAGCGGCATGATGGGGAAGAGCTGGCCGATCGCCCAGGAGTCCGGCAGGGACTGGAAGACCGAGAAGTTGCACATGTACTGGTCGAGGGTGGTGCGCGTCATCTCCCGAAGGTCCTCGGTCAGGTACTTGGCGGTCGGCATGAGCCGCCGGATCTCGCGGCAGACGCGCCAGAACAGCGACTCGACCCTGGCCCGGTCCTCCAGGCCCAGGTATCCCAGGTTGAAGAGGCTGAAGGCCTCGTCCTTGCGCGCCTGGGCGTCGTGCAGGCTTTCGGCGAGGTTGCGCGGGTCGATGCTCCCCAGGACCTCGCGCATCGCGGTGACGACCTGATGCTCGTCGGGCGACGCCGCCGGCTCCGGGCCCGCCGCTCCGGACTCGATCGCGCCGAAGACGTTGACCACGAGGACCGAGTGGTGGGCCACGACGGCGCGGCCGGACTCGGTCACGATGTTCGGCTCGGGCACGCCTTCCTGCTTGCAGACCTCCTGGATGAGGCTCACGACGTCGTTGACGTACTCGCGCAGGTTGTAGTTCGTGGAGCTGTCCTGCGAGGTGTGCGTCCCATCGTAGTCCACGCCGAGGCCGCCGCCGCAGTCCAGGTACTCCAGCTCGAGGCCGAGCTTGCGCAGCTTCGCGTAGAAGCGCGCCCCCTCTTTCACCGCCCCTTGGATGGCGCGGATGTCGGTCACCTGCGAGCCGAGGTGGAAATGGAACATCTTGACCGCGTCCGCCAGACCCGCGGCTTTCAAGTCGCGCACCGCGGCCAGGATCTCGGGCGTCGTCAGGCCGAATTTCGCCTTGTCCCCGGAGGAGGCGGCCCATTTGCCGCTGCCCGGGGCGAGGAGCTTGCCGCGCAGGCCGATGAGGGGCCGCACGCCCGATTCCTGAACGGCCTTGACGAGGAGGGGGACCTCGCCGGGCTTCTCGATGACGACGATCACCTTCTTGCCGAGCTTGACGCCCAGCAGGGCGAGCCGGATCATCGACTCGTCCTTGTAGCCGTTGATGACGGTGAGCGCTTCGGGGCCGTTCATGCCGAGCACGGCGATGAGCTCGCCCTTGGAGCCGGCCTCGAGCCCGAACTGGTAGGGCGCGCCCGCGTCGAGGATCTCCTCGACCACCTCGCGCATCTGGTTCACCTTGATCGGATAGACGCCGAGATAACGCCCCTGGTACTTGTGGGCGTCGATCGCCTGCTTGAACGCCGCGTTGAGCTGTTCGACGCGGTGGCGCAGGACGTCCTGGAAGCGGAACAGGACCGGCAGCTTGATCCCGCGCTGGGAGACCTCGTCGACGACGCGCTTCAAGTCGAAGAAGCGCTTCGTCTCGCGCCGCGGGTGCAGCTGCAGGTTCCCGCCGGCGCCGATGTCGAGATACTTCAGGCCCCAGCCTTTGAGGTTGTAGAGGGCGGCCGAATCCTCGATGGTCCAGCCGCGGGGGCGCTCCGCCCCCCTGCCGTTGTCGCCCTGGCCCATTACTTGCGGGCTTGGGCGAGCTCCTTCTCGTTGAGGAAGGCGTTGAAGCGGCGCTCGGCGCGGCCCTTCCAGGAGCCCTTGTGATAGGCGTAGCCCGCGAGGAGCGGGAAGGCCAACGTCGCCTCGGCGTACACCATCTGCTCGTGCACCACGTCGACCTTGCCCCAGGAGCAGGCTTCGCGCAAGGTCGAGCCCGAGAGGCCGCCGTCGCGCTCGTCGGCGACGGTGATCTGGACGGCGTATTTGTGCATCGGGGACTCGAGGCCGAGCATCTCGGTCGCGACCACGATATCCTGCGCGAAGTTCTTCGGCACCCCGCCGCCGATCATGATCAGGCCGGTCTCCTCGGCCTCGATCTTCAGCCTTGCGAGCTCGAGGAAATCCTTGGCGGAGTCGATCGAGACGTGGCGGTCCGGGCTGTGCCACTGATGGTGCAGGAGGCCCATCCCCGCCGAGCAGTCCGAGAAGGCGGGCACGAAGATCGGCACGCCTTTCTCGCAGCAGACGCGGACGACGGAGTCCTTGGCCTTCGGGCGCTTGGCGAGGAACTTCCCCATCTCCTCGATGAACTCGCGCGAGGAGTACGGCTTGGGCTCGAGGCTCTCGGCGATCTTGGCGATCGTGTTGTCGCACTCGCCGAGCTCGTCCTCGTCGATGAAGGTGTCGTAGATGCGGTCCACGCGCACCGAGCGCAGCTCCTTGTCGTTGACGAAGGGCGTGCCGCGGTAATGCTTGTAGCCGAGGGCCTCGAAGAAGTCCTGGTCGACGATGTTGGCGCCCGTCGAGACGATGGCGTCCGCCATATTGTTGGCGACGAGGTCGTACACGACGCGCTTGAGCCCTGCCGAGAGGAGCGAGCCCGCGAGGCACAGGATGACCGAGCAGCCCTTGTCGGCCAGCATCCGGTCGTAGATCTCGCAGGCGCGCGCGAGGTTGCGGGCCTGGAACGCCATCTTTCCCATGGCCTCGACCAGCGGGACCACGTTGTGGCGGGCGATCTCGATGTGCTCGATGGGCTCTTTCAGGAAATCCTTCTTGCCGATGTTCTTCGCCATGGTCCTCACCTTTGGAGCGGACGCCCGCGCGAACGCACGCGCGTACGAGGGGCCATGATAGCAAAGGTCTTCCGTCGACGACAAATCTCCTGCGAAGAAACGTCCAGTTTGGTACACTCGAACCGTGCTGTGGCTGGCTCTTGCGGCGTTCGCGTCCGCCGCGCACGCGGCGGACCCGGTCAGGCCCTCGACCGCCGCCGCGGCGGTGGCGCTGCCTTCCCCCGGCCCGATCGTCCATCCGACCGGACGCACGCGCCGGCGCCGCCCGCGCTACAAGAACGGAGTGCCGGTGACGCAGGTCCATAAGGTCCGTCCGCGCGAGCCGGTCCTCAAGGCGACGGGCTGGACGCCCGAGGTCCGCAGGGCGCTGGAAGAGCTCATCGTCGCCCGCAGCTCGATGTCCAAGACTTACGACGCGGACCGGCCGCCGGTCGCCGTCTTCGTGGCCGAGGACGCGGCCATCGTCCATCATCCGGCCGAGGTCTCGTTCTTGCGCCTCATCGAGCGCGCGGAGTTCCGGTTCTCCCCGGCTTGGTGGGAGCTGATCCCGATGGAGCTGCGCCAGCGGGCCCGGCTCGATCACAAGCATTTCTCGTCCCGGCCGCCGGCGACCTGGCCGCGCGACGAGGACTATCTCGACTGGCGCAAGACGATGCTCGACGCCTACGCGCTCAAGTGCCGCCGCGACGGCACGCGCAACTGCCGCGGGTGGCTGACCAGCCTGCTGATGGGGCCGAAGGAGCGGGAGGCCGAGCAGTATGAGCGCGGGGCGCTCGAGGACGCGTTCCACGAGCCGCTGGTCGAGGAAATGATCCGGGCGAACGCCGGAGACGAGCACCCGGCGAGGGTGGGCCGCGGGGTCCGGCGCGTGCCCGAGATGATCGAGCTGACCCGCGAGCTGAAAAGAGCCGGCTTCGACGTGTGGCTCTTCAGCTGGTCCAGCCAGTGGATGGCCGAGGCGATCGCGGCGCGCTACGGCATCGATCCCAAGCGCGTGGTCGGGGCGCGGGTGAAGATCGTCAATACCGTCCTGCAGTCCGACCTCATCGACCCGGTCACCGACGGCCCCGGCATGGCCGAGGCGGTGACGGTCTTCATCGCACGCGACCCCGCGCTCATCGTCGCAAGCCCGCACGAGCTCGAGCTGCTCGGCTACGGCAAGGGGCTGAAGATCGTCATCGACCGCGGAGACGGGCTGGCTGGAGCGCGCGCCAAGGAGCGCGGCTGGCTGCTGCAGCCGCCCTTGCCGCCGGCGCCTCCGGAGACCGAGCCGGCACCCGAGGTCGCTCCGGTCAAGGAGCCGCCCGCGGCCGCGCCGAAGGCCAGGCCGGAGAGCCCCGATTTCCCATGAGCGAGCCGCGAGTTCCCCTTGCTCATTCCAGCGTAATTTGAGATAATCGCTCGCCCACCCGGAGGGGCTGTGAACTGGACCGACGAATTGAAGAGAAGATCGAACATCGAGGAAGTCGGGGATCTCTTCGTCACCGAAAGCTCCATCATGGTGAAGCTTCTTCCCAGCCGCAAGGCGGGGTCGAAGCCCATCGCCTGGTTCTCAAACGGGGTCGTCAAGAACGTCCGAGTCGCCGCGCGCGACATCTCCTTGCTCGTCGGCAAGGTCCGCCGCAAGACGAGCGTCGTGCGCGGGCTCACGGTCATGACCGACCGCGGCCTCCGCTTCGACCTCTCCAAGAGCCGGCTCCACAAAGCCGTGGCCCAAGCCGGCTTCGAGATGCTGAACTAGCGCCCCCAGCGCTACCGAGTTGTCGTCATCCCGGCGGAAGCCGGGACCCAGCATCCATCCGGTACAGGTCCAGAGCGTTGCGCGTCGTCTGCTGCGCGACGAGGTCCACGCTGGTCTTGAGGGCTCCCGCCAGCCCCAGGGCGATCTCATGGAGCCCGCGCGAGTCGTTGCGCTTGCCCCGCGCGCTCTGGGGCGGAAGATAGGGGCTGTCGGTCTCCAGCACGAGCGCATCCAGACCCGCGGCGGCGAGGGCCTGGCGCAAGGCGTCGTTCTTGGGGTAGGTCACGGGGCCGTCCACGCCGAGGGCGAAGCCCAGCTCGCGCCCCCGCAGGGCGTCCTCGGTCCGGCCCGAGAAGCAATGAAGGACGCCGTGGAAGCGCCCGGCCGGCGCCTTTCCTTTATAAAAGCTCTCCAGCAGAGCCAGCAGGTCGTCGTAGGCTCCGCGGCAGTGGATCACGACGGGCAGTTCCGCCTCCCAGGCCGCCGCCAGCATCCCCTCGAGCGCGCGCTTCTGCTCGGCGCGCTCCGTCTTTCCCTTGACATAGTCCAGGCCGATCTCGCCGGCGGCGACCACTTCGGGGAGCTCCGCCCTGCGGCCGAGCCGCTCGCCCAGCTCTTGCGACCACCGGTCCGCGTAGTAGGGGTGCAGGCCGAGGGAGCAGCGCACGAACGGCCTTGCCCGGCTCAAGGCGACGGCCTTGTCCCATTCCTCGGGCGCGTCGGCGATCTCGATCAAGCGATCGATGCCGGCCGTGCGGCAGGCGGCCAGGACGTCGCCGCGGTCGGCGTCGAACTGCGCGTCGTTGAGGTGGACGTGCGTATCGATGTACATCTAAGGGGCGGGCGCGGGGTTGTCGTGAGGCCCCACCTCGGTGAGGCTCTGGAGGGTGTTGCGGAAGGTGTCGCTGTCTTTGCCCGCGGTCAGCACGTACATCACTTTCGTGCCGACGATGAACGCCTGCGCGAGCGGGAAGGGCTGGGAGATGTTCACCACGAAGCCCGGCAGGCCGCCGGCGGTCATCTCCTTCATCTCATAGGTATCGCCGCGGCTGTTCAGCGTCTGGGTGACGCCGGCTTTCAGCGTGTCGAAAGTGATCATCCCCGTCGCGATGCGCAGGGGGCTGACCTCGAGCCGCATGATGCCCAGCTGGCCGTACAGGCCTTCGTTGCCGAAATTGGTCGGGTCGGTCTTCTCGGGGAACAGGTACACCACCTCGGTGCGGTTGCCGAGGTCCTTGAACGAGGTCTGCGTCGCGTAGCCCGCCGGCACCTGGAAGAGGTAGCCGTAATGGCCCATGAACGGGCCCTTGGCTCCGGCGGCCGGCGCCGGGGACGGCGGCGACGCCTCGGAGGCGGCGGCCCCGGTCTTGTCGCCCGGCGCCGGCGGCTTGTCGAGCGCCATGTACGCCGCGACCGCGCCGAACATCACCGCGCCGAAGATGGCGTAGAGCGCCGCGGGCTTTTTCCGCGCCGGCTTGGCCGCCGCGGCGAGGGCCTCGTCGATCTCGTCCTCGCCGAGGCCCTCCTCGAGGAGGTTCTCGCGCACCGCCTCGGCGCCGAACTGGGGGACCTGCTTGCGCAGGTAGGCGACGAGCTTGGGATCGGCCATTCGATGATAGTGTAAGGGACGCCGCCCGCCAGCGTCAATATCCCTTTACCAGGGACGGAACCCGCCGTCCGGCAGCAGCTCGCGGATGGTGCGCGCGAGCAGGGCCAGATCGAGGGGTTTCTTGAGGAACCGCACTTTGGGATGCGTCAGCAGGTCGCCGATGATGGAGGATTCGACCGACCCGCTCATGATGATGATCGGCACCTCGCGCGTGCGCCAATAGTCCTGCAGGCGGCGCGCGGCCGTCGTTCCGTAAAGCCCCGGCATCACCACGTCGGTGATGATCAGGTGCGGGTTGCTGCGCTCCGCCATCGCGAAGGCCTGGGCGCCGTCCGTGGCCTCCAGGACCTCGAGATGCAGTTCGGTGAGGAAATCCTTGAGAAGAGAGAGGATATTGGCGTCATCCTCCGCGATCAATATCCGCGCGATCATGGCAGAGGACGTAACATACAAAAAAACGCGGCGCCGCCGTCAAAACCACTCGTCTTGAAATGGCCATGCGGTTGTGCCATAATCAGTGTGATTCCTCCGGCGGTTTTTCTCGTCGGAGGGCTCGTCCGCCAGGGGAGAAAATGTCCAACCGGTTTACTGAACGCGCTCAACGCGTGATCCTCATCGCCCAGGAAGAGGCGAAGCGCCTCAACCACGATTACGTCGGCACCGAGCATATCCTGCTGGGGCTCATCGCGCTCGGCGAAGGCGTCGCCGCGCAAGTCCTGGCGAACCTCGGCGTCGATCTGAGGCGGGTGCGCTCCGAGATCGAGAAGATCGTCGGCACCGGCGACAACGTGATGCTGCTGGGCGAGATCCCGTTCACGCCGCGCGCCAAGAAGGTCCTCGAGTACGCCGTCGAAGAGGCCCAGCACATGGGCCACTCCTACGTGGGAACCGAGCATCTGCTCCTCGGCCTCATCCGCGAGGAGGAGGGCGTCGCCGCGCGCGTGCTGGAGAACCTCGGCCTGCGCCTGGACGTGGTCCGCGAGGAGGTGCTGAACCTCCTCGGCGAGGGCCAGACCCCCCAGGTGGGCCAGCCGCAGGCCCCCGCGCGCACGAAATCGAAGACGCCGACTTTGGACGAGTTCGGCCGCGACCTCACCGCCTACGCGCGCGACGGGCGGCTCGACCCCGTCATCGGCCGCCTCAACGAGATCGAGCGCGTGGTCCAGATCCTCGCGCGGCGCACCAAGAACAACCCGGTCCTCATCGGCGACCCCGGCGTGGGCAAGACCGCCATCGTCGAGGGCCTCGCTCAGAAGATCGCCTCGGGAGACATCCCCGAGATCCTGGCCTCCAAGCGCGTGCTGACCCTGGACCTCGCCGCCGTCGTCGCGGGCACCAAGTACCGCGGCGAGTTCGAGCAGAGGCTCAAGAACATCATCGAGGAGATCCGGCGCTCGAAGGGCGCCATCATCCTTTTCGTCGACGAGCTGCACACGATGATCGGCGCGGGCGCGGCCGAGGGCGCCATCGACGCCTCGAACATGCTCAAGCCCGCGCTCTCGCGCGGCGAGCTGCAGTGCATCGGCGCCACGACCCTCGACGAGTACCGCAAGTACATCGAGCACGACGCGGCCCTGGAGCGCCGGTTCCAGCCGATCACCGTGGACCCGCCCTCCGTCGATGAGACCGTCGAGATCCTCAAGGGCCTGCGGGAGAAATACGAGTCGCACCACAAGGCGAAATACGAGGACGCCGCCCTCGTCGCCGCCGCCCAGCTCGCCGACCGCTATATCACCGACCGCTTCCTTCCGGACAAGGCGATCGACCTGATCGACGAGGCCGGCAGCCGCGCCCGGCTCCAGACGACCCAGGCGCCGCCCGCCTTCAAGGAGAAGGAGGCCGAGATCGAGGAGGTCGTCAAGGAGAAGTCCTCGGCCATCTCGGGCCAAGAGTACGAGAAGGCCGCGCGGTTGCGCGACAAGGAGAAGGAGCTGCGCAAGGGCCTCGAGGATACCAAGAAGAAGTGGCGCGAGAAGCGCGACCTGACCGTCCCCATGATCACGGCCGAGGACATCGCGACGGTCGTCAGCAAATGGACGGGGGTGCCGGTCAACCGGCTCACCGAGACCGAGACCGAGAAGCTCATGCACATGGAGGACGGGCTCCATAAGCGCGTCATCGGCCAGAACGAGGCGATCAAGGTCATCAGCCAGGCCATCCGCCGCTCGCGCACGGGCTTGAAGGAGCCCAAGAAGCCCATCGGCTCCTTCCTGTTCCTGGGCCCCACGGGCGTCGGCAAGACCGAGCTGGCGCGCGCCCTCGCCGAGTTCCTGTTCGGCCAGGACGACGCCATGATCCGCGTCGACATGTCGGAATACATGGAGAAGTTCGCCGTCAGCCGCCTGATCGGAGCGCCTCCGGGCTACGTGGGCTACGAAGAGGGGGGGCAGCTGACCGAGGCGGTGCGGCGCAAGCCCTATTCGGTCGTCCTGCTCGACGAGATCGAGAAGGCGCACCCGGATATCTTCAACATCCTGCTGCAGATCATGGACGACGGCATCTTGAACGATAACCTGGGCCACAAGGTGAGCTTCAAGAACACCGTGTTCATCATGACCTCGAACGTCGGCGCGCGGCTCATCTCGAAGGGGAAGTCGCTGGGCTTCGTCCCCTCCGAGTCCGCCGAGCGCGACTACAAGTCCATGAAGGACACGGTCATGGACGAGGTCAAGCGCGTCTTCAACCCCGAGTTCATCAACCGCATCGACGAGATCCTCGTCTTCCATCCGCTGAGCGAGGCTGAGATGGGCCAGATCCTCGAGCTGATGCTCAAGCGCGTGGAGATCAAGCTCAAGGACCAGGGCTTCAAGGTCGCGGTGACCGACGAGGCGAAGAAGTTCCTCGTGGAGACCGGCTTCGACCCCAACTACGGGGCCCGGCCGCTCTTGCGCACGATCCAGCGCACCATCGAGGACCCGCTCTCCGAGGAGATCCTGATGAAGAAGTTCGCGCACGGCGCGACCGTCTACATCAACCTCGACGAGGCGAACAAGAAGCTCATCTTCTCGGACAAGCCGCTGGTCAAGGCCGGGGGCAAGGAGTAGCGAGCCGGGCCGTTCGGCCCAGGTTGTTCCTTACCCCGTTGAGCTAGAATGCCGTTCCGATGAAAGGAACGGCATTCCTCTTGGTGGCGGCGTCGTTGCTCTCCCCTCTCGCGCGGGCCGAGCGCTGGAAGGCGCTCCGGCGGCCGGGCCCCGCGGTCTCGTCGTTTCCCTGCATCCCGCACGCTCCCGCGCAGGCGGGGGGGACCCAGGGCTACGCCGACTCGCTCTCCGGCGGCAACTGCTACGTCGACATCCACCCCATCGATAGCAGCCCGGTCTATCGCGACTACGCTTTCTTCGGCGACGGCATGCTGATGGTATTCAACTCCTACTGCCCCGAAGACAGCACCGTGAAGTGCACCTCGGCGCGCGAGTTCTACTTCTTCCCGCGCCGCAACGCCCCCGAGCTCCTCATCGATCCGGCCGCGCCGGCCGTCTCGGTGAAGATGCCGAACGGCGGCCTCGTCGTCTTCGAGCCGGCAAGCGCGCAGATCCGCTCGGTGGATCGCGGCGGCGTGACCGTCTCGCCGCGCATCGACCCCGCCGACCGCGGCGGCGTGGAGTTCCCAAGCTACAACGGCCTGATGCTCGACGCGGGCTTCCGCATGGGCGAGCTTCCCTCCGGCAAGCCCGACAACGAGTCGGTGTTCCGCAGCGCTTACGGCCAGCTGTGCAAGGTGAAGAACAAGGAGATCTTCTCTTACGCGAACGGGGAGTCCTCGTTCAAGTTCACGGATCAGCAGCTGTCGGTCTGGCTCAAGACGCGCTGCCCCGGGCTGTACGTGGAGTTCTAACCCCTCTGCTTAGAGGGCACGCCTCAACTCGTCGGCGGTCATGCGGGCCTGCCGAAGGACCGAGCGAAGCGTTTCCGGATTGAGATCGCCGGAATGGACGGGCACCGTAACAAGAAGAATGCCCTTCCGAAGTTGGGCGTGGCTTCCCTTCTGACGCGCGACGGCGAAGCCCAACTTCTCGAGCGCCCGTATGAGGCGACTTGGCTTGATTTGCGGAAGGTCAGGCAACGGCGCTCACCCGGAGATTGACAGTGAGATTGAACGATTCCGTGATCTTCGTTGGAGACGCGATTCGGGGATCGTGTTCGCGCGGCACAGGCCTCAGATACGGCAGATTGCTGTCGATGGCGGAATCCAGATAAAGCTCGACAGCTTCTCGAAGCATCCGCTTTGCCTTGGCCGGGGAGACACCCTCCGAGGCCACGTCAAGATCCAAGCAGAGGGCAGTGAATCCTTTAGGCTGCTTGATGATTATGCAGGAAAAAACCAGCTCAGAAGCGGTCATTGTTCTTTCCGCGGTTAGCGACGATGGTGCTGATTGCGGCGAAGAATGGGTCCGAGTCGTCCAGCCATCCTCGCACGCAGCTGAGATGCGACGCGCCCTTCGTCTTCTGCCTGGCCTTAGCACCCCCCTTGCGGTGACGCAGGACTTTAGTCTCCATCGCTTACTGACTATACGATGACTTCGTGCGTGCGTCAATGGCTGGCTCATGGCTTGAGCCCGCCGTCTTCCCGGAAGCTGAAGAAGCCGCCGTCGGCGACCACCACGTGGTCCAGCAGCGGCACGCCCAGTATGCGCCCGGCGCGCTCCAGCCGTGCCGTCGCGGCGCGATCCTCGGGCGAGGGCCGCGCCTCGCCGGAAGGATGGTTGTGCGCGACGATGACGCCGGCCGCGGCGCGCTCCACCGCCGGTCCGAACACCTCGCGCGGGTGCACGAGGCTCGCGGTGAGCGTGCCGATGGAGACCGTTTCGGTATGCAGCAGGCGGTTGCGCGCGCTGAGGTACAGCGCGACGAAATGTTCCTTGCGCTCATGCCGCAGGCCATGCAGATGCTCCCAGACCTGCCGCGGCCCGGTGAGCTCCGCGCCGTCGGCGGCGCGCAGGTCCCAGCGGTGCACCAGCTCCCGCGCCGCCGCGATCGCGCAAGCGCGGCCCGGCCCGAGCCCGCCGGCCCGGCAAAGCGCCGCGGCCGGCATCCGGACCAGCTCGCGCGCCCCGCAGCGCTCCAGCAGGCCTCGCGCGACGTCGAGCGAGCTCTTGCCGGGCCCGCCCGTTCCCAACAGCAAGGCCAGCAGCTCGTCATCGCGCAGGGCTGGTGGGCCGAGCCGCATCAGCCGCTCGCGCGGCCGCTCAGCGGGATCCAGGTCGGCGATGCGAATGCCCATACCACTTAGTACGAATGAGGAGAACAAAAGTTCCCTGATGAACCCTCACCCCTCCCTCTCCCGCCGGAGGCGGGAGAGGGAGAACGGCGACGTCTCCCGCTTCACGGGAGAGGGAGAGTGGCGGTATTTCCAGCGAGGCGGGAGAGGGAGAAC
>JAPLKK010000186.1:0-6564 GCA_026388115.1 Elusimicrobiota bacterium
CTCCGCGCGGCCACGCCTCGTAGAAGCCCTCCAGCGCCACCGGGACGATGGGGACGCGCAGATGCGAAGACAGGATGGCGGCCCCCTTCTTGAAGATTTTCGGCGTGCCGTCGATGCTCCGCTCGCCTTCGGGGAAAAGCAGGAGGACCCGCCCCTTCGACAACCCGTAGGCGCCCGCCTTCATCGCGGCGACCATGTTGGCATCCGGGTCGATGGGGACGAGCCGCAAGGAGCGCGCCACGCGGCGCATGATGCCCGCGCCGAAGATCTCGCTGGTTCCGACGTAGAAGAGGTTGCGAAGCACCCGGAAGGGCAGGGCGGCGATGACCACCGGGCCGTCGAGGAAGCTCTGATGATTGGGCGAGATGATGAAAGGCCCCTGTTTCGGCAGCTTCTCGACGCCGACGATCTCAAGCCGGTACAGCAGCCGGGCGACGTACCTGACCAGGCGGAACAAGACCCACCAGACGCGGTCGGAGACGTTTCGCGGCCGCGTGATGTCCAAGGCCTCGGGGTCGGTCGTCTCAGCGCGCAATATCGCGTCCCACGTCGGCCGCGAGGGCGCTCGTCCTTTTGACGAGCCCGCATGGGCGAGCACCGTGTCCACCAGCTCCCGCACGGTGAACACCTGCGCCGCCGCCCAGTCCTCGATGTCGGCGCCCAGCTCCCGTTCGAGCACGCCCAAGAGCTCCACGCGTTCGACGGAGTCCAATCCCAGGTCGAGCTCGATGTTGTCGCGCGGATGGACGGCCGTCCGCTTACTCTTGGTCGCGGCGCCGATGAGCTCGACCGCCCGGGCGACATCGGGCCGGGCCAGCCACTCGCGGTCCTGGGGAGTGAACTCGCGCTCGGCGACCGATTCTTCGCCGGACCTCGCCCTCGCCGCCTGCCGCTCGCGCACGCGCCGCTCGACCTCGAAACGCTTGATCTTGCGCGTCGTGGTCCGCGGCAGGTCTTGCTGCCACAGCTCGTAGCTCAGGATGCGCTTGGTCGGGGGGAGCTCGGTGGAGAGGCCTTCGATGTCGAAGCGGAGCACCTCCGTCGTGTTGACGATCCTTCGCTCGCGCAGGACCTCGAAGTCCGGCACCACCACGCCGTGCAGGCGCTCCGAGAACGGCTCGCCGGGCAGGCTTCGCAGCCCGACGACGCAGATCTCCTTGATGAGCGGGCTCTTGAGATAATGGGCCTCAAGCTCCTCGGGGTAGATGTTCTTCCCGGAGCTGAGGACGATCACCTCCTTGCTGCGCCCGACGATGAAGAGGTTGCCGGCCCGGTCGAAGTACCCGAGGTCGCCGGTGTTCAGCCAGCCGTCCTTGAGCACCGCGGCCGTCGCGTCGGGACGGCTGTAGTAGCCCTTCATCACCATGGGCGCCGACACGGCCACCTCGCCGATGAGGCGGCGGCGCGGGGCGGAGGCCCCGACCCGGGGCGCGGAGGCCACGCCTTCCGCCTCGTCCGAGGGCTTGGCGTCGAGAAGCTTGGCCTTCACTCCGTGCATCGGCTTGCCCACCGAGCCGATGACGTTCCCGCCCGGCGGGGTGACGAAGACGGCGCCCGTCGTCTCCGAGAGGCCGTAGGCCTGGAGAAGCTCGAAGCCCATGTCCGCGAAATCCCGGCAGATGCCGGGGTCCATGCGCGCGCCGCCCGTGACCAGATACCGCAGGTCGGGGCCGAGCATGCGGTGGATCTTGCCGAAGAAGAGCTTGCCGAGGTTCATCCCCACGCGGCGGCCGAGCGCGCATATCCTGAGCGCGACACCGAAGCCCGCCTGGGCCAGGGCGCCCGAGGCGGCCGCTTCCTTCTGGATCCGCTCGTGGATCAGGTAGAAGAACTGGGGCACGCAGATGAAGAAGGTGATGCCGCGCTCGCGCAGGGCGCGCAGAAGCTCCGCGCTGCTGACCGTCTCCAGAAACACCGTGCGCGCCCCCACGCTCAAAGGCAAGAAGAGGTTCGCCATCTGCGATAGCACGTGGAACAGCGGCAGGACGCCCAAGATCGAGTCTCGCTCGGTCACCGACGCGATGCGGAAGGCGGCGTCGAGTTCCGCCGCCAGGCCTCCGTGCGTCAGCATCACGCCCTTGGGGTCGCTCGTCGTCCCCGAGGTGTAGACGATGACGGCGGTCTCGTCATCGCCCGCCTCGACCAGCGAGAAGGCTCCGGCCGCGGCGGATATCACGGAATCGAGATCGGGGGCTCCGGCCGCGTCCGGACAGCGCTCGAGCAGGAAGAGCCTCACGTCGAGCCCTAAGACCGCCTCCCTGGCCGCCGGCAGGCGCCCGGCGTCCACGAACAGCAGGGCGCTGCCGCTGTCTTTCAGGAGCTTGGCGACCTGCTCCGCGTTGAAATTGGTGTCCAAAGGCACGGCGACGTCGCCCGCCCCTATGGCGCCCAGATAAGCGATGAGCCAGCGCGGCCCGTTGGCCGCCAGGATCGCGCAGCGGGCGCCGGCCGGCGCGTCCTTGCGCAGCCAAGCCGCGAGCGCATCGGACATGCGCCGCATCTCGCGGTAGGTGAAGCGGTCGGGGGGCTCGCCCTCTTTAGCTTGGCGCTGGACCTCGACCGCGACGTTGTCCGGATAGCGCTGCGCCACCCCGACGAAGCGCCGATAGAAATTCGCCATCTCTAATGACAGTCTACCGCAATCGGCTGGTGAAGGGTATTGCATCCGGGCGCCAATGGGGCTATAATGGTTGTCTCAATGAGTCCGTGGTTGAGACTATTGCTTGCGGGTGCCCTCGCGGCGACGTTCGTCGCGGGGCCGGCCGTCATGGTGCCGGCGCCGAGGAAGAGCTGCTGCGGGAAGTCATGCCCCATGCCGGCCGGAGCATCCAAGCGGCCCTGCTGCCGGGTCTCTCCCGCGCAATCGCAATCCGCCACGCCTCGCCCGTCCGCTCCGCTCGTCCAGATCGCACTGAACCCTTTCACCCTCGTTTTGCCGCCACAGGCCGAGCGCGCGGTCACGGCGGCGTCCGCCGGCCCGCCCGGCGTCTTCTTAAGAGCGCCTTCCGGCCTGTCTCCTCCCTCCGATTCTCTCGCCTGAGAGCAGTCCTTTCGTTCGTCATTCATTGAATCCATCTCGGAGGAATCGTGCGTTCAGTCGCGGCGTTGCTGCTGTTGTCCGTCTACCCCGCATATGGCGCGGGCGCCGATCCTTTCGCCGGCATCGCGGTCAGCTCCGAGCCGGTTCAGGAACAGACGGCCCATACTTGGTCTCAACGCTTCTTCGCCGAGAACTTTGGCTGGCGCAACGAGGTGATGTCGCAATTCGGCCTCAGCGACCAAGCCCCGCCGGCGAGCCGCCAATCAGCCGGCTTCGAGATGCTCAAGAATCCGAGACGAAGACCTTCGCAAGCGTCGATCTCCAGGGCCGGCTCGTGCGCCGCGACCGCTTCGCCGGCTCGCTCAACGACCTGGAAGGCGCGAGCAAGCAAGGCTGGTCCTTCGAGTACCACAACGCCTACGCGGACTTTTACGACCTGGCGGGCCCGGTCGGCGCGGTCAACGCGCGCGTCGGCCGGTTCTACGTTCCGTTCGGCCTCAACCTGCAGACGGACACGCACGGCACGGTGCTTCAACTCTCCAATGAGCGCAACTTCGGCTTCGAGCGGGATTGGTACGCCGGCTTCTGGGGGCCGTTGACGGATGACCTGAACTACGACGCGTACTACCTGGCGGGATCAGGCTACGACCTGAAGTACAAAGGCCAAAGCGGGCTCGGCGCGGCAAGGCTCAGCCTGGCCAATCGCTACGCGAACGAGTACGGCCTCGAGGGCGGCCTTTCCTTCCTCGGCGGGCAACGGCTGTCGCCGATGACGCCGGGCCCAATCGACACGACGCGCGCGGGCCTCGATGGCCGCCTCCGGCGAGTCGTGCCGACAGGCTCGGTCGCATGGACGTCCGAGGTCAGTGGGGGACGCGACAACGTGGACTCCGTGTTCACCCAACTCCATCAGCTCGACTATCTGCACGCTTCCAGGCGCTGGGGGCTTTCGGCCCAGTACCGCCGCTTCCAGGAAGAAAACCATTCCCCAGACGCCTCCATCTTCGGCGAGGCGACCTGGTATTTCCGCAACGACGTGGGCAATTCCAACCTGCACTGGATCAAGCTGAACGTCGAGCGCCAGCTTGAGCGACAGACAGGCAGCCGCGCCTTGATCGTGACTCTGCAGTACTACCGCTATTGGTGAGGAGGAAGACATGAAGAGGATCGGAATGCTGTTGGCCGCAGCGGCGCTCAGCGCGCCGAGCGCGGCTTTCGCCGCCATCGGTTGCACGCTGAGCAACCCCGCCGAGGACCTGAGATATCTCTTCCCTGAGATGACGTCCTACAAGGAGGACCTCAAGGAACTCCCGCGAATGAAGAACGGCGCGGAGCTTTTCGGCGCGCTCAAGGACCGTCTCGGCTCCGACCTAGACCCCATCTACGAGACCTACGAGACGCCCTACACCCTCTACAGCGTCTACAAGGGCCGCGAGAAGGTCGGCGTGGTCCACGGGGTGAACGTTCCCGGCAAAGGCGGCGTGATCCAGGTATTCCTCTCGACCGATCCCAAGACAGCCGCGATCCGGCGCTTCTTCTTCCAGCGGCTCGAAAGCCCCGCGGCCAAGGCGCTGCGCGACAAGACCTTCCGCATCCGATTCGAAGGGCTCACACTCGCGGATTTCTACAAGCATGACTATTACGTCAAGACTCAACCCGGAGCGGGCGGAGACAAGGTCGCGGCGATCCCCGCGCCCACGCTGGACGCCAACGGTCTACCGGATTACGAGGCGACCCTCCGGGGCGTGCGCAAGAGCCTCATCCTGCTCGATTTCTTCGTATACGGCCGGCGCTTCGAGCCTTTCTTCGAGAAAGCGCGCGCCGCCGGCGCCGCAAAGGAGAACCCATGAAGACGATACTCGCCCTGTGCGCGGCCGTCCTGATCGGCGCGGCCGTATTCGCCTACCGCGAAACTCGCATGCCGGACGAATACGGGACGGTCACCGGCGCGCCGCAGGCGGCGGTCGCCGACCTGATCGCCCGGCCGAAGGACTTCCTGAAAAAGACGGTCGCGGTCGAAGGGGTGATTCGCGAGCAGTGCGAGACCATGGGCTGCTACTTCTTCTTCCACGACGGCAACAACATCCTGCGCGTGGACCTGCAGGAGATCGCCATGAACGCCCCGCGCAGGAACGGCCATCCGGCGCGCGTCGAAGGGCAGCTGGTGAAGTACGGCGACGGCTATCAGCTCTACGCCAGCGCCGTCAGGTTCGAATAGGAGGAGTCATGCGAAGCCGCTATATCGTCTTGGCGTTCAAGAATCTCAGGCGGCGGGCGGTCCGCACCGCCCTGACCGTCGCCGGCGTCGGCTTGGCCGTCGCCGTCGCCGTCTCGCTCGGCGGCTTCGTGCTCGGCTACCGGGGCGCCATCGACCGGAGCATCGAGATGCTCGGCTTCCAGGTCATGATCATGGCGAAAGGCTGCCCGTACGAGGCGGCGACGATGATGCTCAAGGGCGGCACCGGACTGCTGTATCTGCCCTCCGACACCTATGACAAGGTCAAAAGCGACCCGGACATCACGAGCATCACGCCCATCTTCGTCGGCGTCGCGCAGAAAGAGGCGAGCGGCATCCGCGACGAGGGCTCCGAGAAGACCTTCACGGTCATCAACGGCATCGACGTGCCGAGCTTCCTCTCCATGAAGCCGTGGCTGAAGTTCAAAGGCGGGCCAGGCTACGCGGGTGGAAAGTGGTTCTCCGCCGCTAGCAAGGATGAGGTCGTCTTAGGCTACGAGCTCGCCGAGTACGAGCAGCGCAAGGTCGGCGATGCGTTCTACGCCACCATCACGCCGAACGGCCGCCCCGATCCCGTGCGCCACGAGTTCAAGGTGGCGGGCGTGCTCGAGCGCACGGGGACGCAGGACGACGGCACGGTGTTCATGCCCATCGACGCGGCGCGCGAGGCGTTCAACCGGCCGAAGCAGCTCACCATCCTCGGCCTGAAGCTCAAGAAGTTCAGCGGGGCGGCGATGCGCGACTTCGAGGCCAAGTGGCTCGCGCTTCCCGAGGTGCAGGTCGTGAGCCTCCAGCAAGTGAAGACGACGCTCATCGCCCTCATCGCCACCGCGCAGACGATGATCGGCGCCGTGGCCGTCATCGCCGTCGTCGTGGCGCTCCTCGGCGTCATCAACACCATCCTCATGAGCGTCTATGAGCGCACAGGCGAGATCGGCATCATGAAGGCGTTGGGCGCGCGCCGCGGAGACATCTTCCAGCTCGTGTGGCTGGAGACCTTGATGATCTGCCTGCTCGGCTCGCTCGCGGGCTCCGCCGCCGCCTGGGTCGGGGCGGGGCTGGTGGAGAAGGCGATCAGGTCGCTGGCGGACCTCGGAGTCTCCGGCTCCATCGTCCGCATCACGCCCGGCGTCATCGGCTGGGCCGTGGCCGGCTCGGCAGCGCTGGGATTCTTCGCCGGGCTGTACCCGGCATGGCGGGCGGCCTCGATGCGTCCCGTCGAGGCCATCCGCGAGGGGGCGACGTCATTAACGCGATCATCGAAGGCCACGGGCTCAAGCGGTATTAC
>JAPLKK010000186.1:6633-9369 GCA_026388115.1 Elusimicrobiota bacterium
ATATTTCCATCCGCCCCGGCGAAATGGTCTCCATCCTCGGGCCTTCGGGCTCCGGAAAGACGACGCTCATCAACCTGCTCTCCTGCCTTGACGCGCCGAGCGACGGGACTCTGACGGTGGGGGGCAAATCCGTCGCCGGCCTATCCGAGGACGAGCTGGTCGAGGTCCGGCGGGGCGCGCTTGGCTTCGTGTTCCAGCAGTTCCATCTCCTGCCGACCTTGACCGTGACCGAGAACGTCGAGCTGCCGCTGACCTTCCTTAGGCGGCGTCCGGATGCGCAGCGCACGCGCGACATACTGGCGTTGGTCGGCCTCTCCGACCGGGCGAGCCATCTTCCCAACGAGCTCTCCGGCGGGCAGATGCAAAGGGTCGCCATCGCCCGCGCGCTGATGGTCGAGCCGAAGATCCTGGTCGCCGACGAGCCGACGGGCAACCTCGATAAGGCGGCCGGCGAGTCCATCTTCGAGCTGTTCAAGAGCCTCGCGGCCAAGGGCATCGCGATCATCATCACGACGCACAACACCCATCTCGGCTACCAGGCCGACCGCGTCATCACCCTGGAGGACGGCCGGATCGTCAAGGAAGAGCGGCCGAAGCCTCACCTCCCGAAAGACGGTGAGGCGCGTATTTCGTAGTAAGATGCAGCGAGCGGAGGAAGCGATGAAAGGGAACGGCGCACAAGAACCTGCCGAGGGAATCCTCGAGCTCATCGGCCATACCCCGTTGCTCAAGGTGGCCCGCATGGACTGCGGGCCCTGCGAGCTCTTCCTGAAGCTGGAGAATCAGAACCCCGGCGGCTCCATCAAGGATCGCATCGGCCTGTCCATGATCGCCGCGGCCGAGCGCGACGGCCGCATTTCCCCCGGGTCCACCCTCGTCGAAGCCACGGCGGGAAATACCGGCCTGGGGCTGGCCTTGGTCGCCGCGCAAAAGGGCTACAAGCTGGTCCTGGTCATCCCGGACAAGATGAGCCAGGAAAAGATATCGCACCTCAGAGCGCTGGGGGCCGAGATCGTCATGACCCGCTCCGACGTCGAGAAAGGCCACCCCGAATATTACCAGGACTTGGCCGAGGAGATCGCCCGCAAGACGCCGAACAGCTTCTACGTCAACCAGTTCAACAACCCGGCCAATCCGGCCGCGCACGAGTCCACCACGGGCCCCGAGATTTGGGAGCAGATGGGACATCTTGTGGACGCCGTGGTCTGCGGTGTGGGCTCCTCAGGAACGCTCACCGGCTTGAGCCGCTTCTTCGCGCGCGTCTCTCCCGCGACCGAGTTCGTGCTGGCCGACCCGGCCGGATCCGTCTTGGCGTCCTATGTCCGGAACAAGGAGCTCGGCAAGGCGGGCTCCTGGTTCGTCGAGGGCATCGGCGAGGATTTCATCCCGCCCATCGCGGACCTTTCCAGGGTACGAAGAGCCTATACCGTCTCCGACGCGGAAAGCTTCTCGACGGCCCGGGAGCTGTTGCGCGCCGAAGGCGTGCTGGCCGGCTCCTCCACCGGCACCCTGGTCGCCGCGGCGCTGCGCTACTGCCGGGAGTGCGGCGAGGCCAAGCGCGTCGTCACCTTCGTCTGCGACAGCGGGAACAAGTATCTCTCGAAGATGTTCAACGACTACTGGATGGCGGATCAGGGGTTTTTGAAGAAGACCGCCTTCAGCGACCTCCGGGACTTGGTCGGCCGTCCCTACGGCGAAGGCTCGGTCTCCTGGGTGAAGCCGGGGGACTCGCTCCTGACCGCCTTCATGAGGATGCGGCTTTACGAATACTCCCAGCTGCCGGTGCTCGAGGATGAAAAGGTCGTCGGCATCCTCGACGAGGCCGACATCCTGATGGCCGTCCATAACGACGCCGCGAATTACCGAAAGCCCGTCCGCGAGCACATGACGCGCAACCTCGTCACCGTACAGCATTCCACCCCGCTCAACGAGATGTTCGCTCTCCTCGACAAAGGCTTGGCGGGCATCCTCTATCATGAGGGCAAGTTCTACGGGCTGATCACGCGGGTGGACATGCTCAACCACCTGAGGCGCAAGCTGGCGTGAGACCGCCGCGGCAATAACGCATCTTTAACGGCTCAACAATGGCCTCTTAACGGGCCTTCGCGATATCCTGCTGCAAAGGATGTCTCGCGAGCCGCTCTCGAGAGCAGAATCCCACGTCATGGTCTGCCTTCCGCTAGAGGAAGACCGGGCGCGCGTCGTCGTAGCCGGGGCGGCTCAGCTAGCCGAGGAGCTGCGAGGGCACCTTTCGATAGTCCACGTTCTCCCCGAGAGGCGCGTCGATGCCGAGCGGAAGGAAGACCATATCGCATTGGCCCAGGAGTTCAAGGCGATTTCGTGGTTCCTCCAGACAGACACGCCGGAAACAGCGTTGCGTCAGCGCGCGCGTTTGAGCCGAGCGAGCCATGTGATACTCGGACCCGCTGCCTTGCGGATGTGGGGAAAGGACTTGTCCCCAGCCGCAGAAGGCGCCGCCTCCCTGGCGGAGCTTCGAGCCTTGTCGCCGCAGAACTGAGGACCGCAGGGCGCTCAGTCTTCCGATTCGAGGCGGTAGCCGATGCCGGGCTCGGTCTTGAGGTGGCGCGGACGGACCGGGTCGGACTCGATGCGGTGGCGGAGCTGATGGACGAGGATGCGCAAGGACTCCGGGGTGACTTCCGCCTCCGAGCCCCAGACCTCCTTGAGGAGCTGTCCCTGTCCGACGACGCGGCCCGAGTTGCGGACCAGGGCGGC
>JAPLKK010000186.1:9380-53618 GCA_026388115.1 Elusimicrobiota bacterium
GCGGTGAGGTCGATCTTGAGGCCGCCATGCTCGTAGATCGGCGAGGGTTCCTGGCCCACGCGCTCGGCGTGGCGCAAGGCCACGCGGACGCGGGCGAGCAGCTCCTGTATCCCGAACGGCTTGGTGAGGTAATCATCGGCGCCCGAGTCCAAGCCCGCGATCTTATCGCTCTCCTGGCCGCGCGCCGATACGACGATGACGGGCGATGAAGACCATTCGCGCATACGTTTGAGGACGTCGAGGCCGTCCATGTCCGGCAGGCCGAGATCAAGGAGGATGACGTCAGGCTTGCGGATGGCGACGCATTCCAGGGCCTCCTTGCCGGTCCGCGCCTCCAGCACTTTGAACCCCTCGGCTTCGAGAGAAGGCCGCAAGAATCTCAGGATGGACAGCTCGTCGTCGGCTACGAGGATCGATCTGGGGGCCATCAGGCGCCATGGAGGGGGACCTGGAACCGGAACGACGCCCCTCCTCCCTGCCGGTTCTCGGCCCAGATGCGGCCGCCGTGGGCCTGGACGACGGCCTTGCAGATGGCGAGCCCCAGCCCCGCGCCGGGCCCCGACGACTTGGCGCGATAGAATTTCTCGAAGACGCGGTCGATATCTTCCTGGGCAAGGCCCGGCCCCCGGTCGGCGACCTCGACTTCCATGAAGTCCCCGTCCACGCGGGCGGCGATCTCGATCGGCGTCCCGGCGGGCGTATGCCGCGTTGCGTTCTCGATCAAGTTGAAGAAGACCTGCTCCATCAGCACGGCGTCCAAGGGAACCATGGGCAGGTCCTCGGGGATGTCGCTCTTGACCGGCCGGTCCCCGAGCGTCTTCTCCATCCGCTCCAGGGCCGCTCCGGCGACCTCCTCGATAGATTGAGGCTCCTTCTTGAGCCTTACCCCTCCCGTCTCGAGCCGGGTCGTCTCGATGAGGTTATGCACCAGGCGCGCCAACCGCTCCGCCTCTGCGAGGATATTCTCCAAGAGCTCCCTCGTCTCGGCCGCCGCGGCCTCGCGGCCGCTCTGCAGAAGGCTCGTCGCGGAGCCGATGATCGCGGCGAGCGGCGTGCGCAGGTCGTGCGAGACCGAGCTCAAAAGCGAGCTTCGCAGCCGCTCCGTCTCCGCGCTGACCTCCGCCTGCCGCGCGCTCTCCTGCAGGCGGTCCACCTCGAGCGCCAGCGCGATCTGGTGCGCGAACGATTCCAAGAGCAGCATCTCATCCGGGACGAGCCGGCGTTCGCGCACCAGCGGCTGGAGACGGAGCACGCCGACGCTGCCCTCGCCGCCGAGCAGCGGGGCATAGAGCGCGTCCACCACCGGAAGCGTCTGCGTCCCGTGCCCCGCGGGCTGGCCGAGGTCGAAGACCCATTGCGCGACGCTGCGCTCCTTCTCGTCGAGGTCGCGCCTTTGCGCCGAGGCCGCGCGGGTCTCCAGCCGGCCGTCCTTGCCCGGCATGAGCGCTAGAACGTCGCTGGCGAACACCTCGGCCACGTGCCGCACCGCCGCATCCAAGATCGCGGCGACGCCCCGGGTGCTCGCGAGCTTGCGGCTCAAGGCGTGCATCGTGGCCGTCCTCATCTCGCCCAACCGCGCCGCCTCCGCCTGCAGGCGCGTGCGAACGGCCAGGTGGCTGATCGTCAACGCGACCAACAGCATCACTAGGAACGTGATGAAATATTGGGTGTCGACGAACGCGAAGCTGAAGCGCGGAGGCACGAAGAAGAAATCGAAGCAAAGCACGCTCAGCACCGACGCAAGGGCGGCCGGCCAGCGGTGTCCGCGCAGCGCGACGATCAAGATGCCCAGCAGGTACACCATCACCAGGTTCGTCAGCGCGAGATAAGGGTATACGGCGAAGCACGCCGAGGTGCAGAGGGCCACCACCGCCGGGGCGAGCGCCCACTCCCACCACGGCAACGGCCTCGGAGCGCCCAGCGCGGGGACGGAGATCGACGAGAGCCCCGGATCTCCGGTGATGACGTAGACATCGATGTCGCCGCTGCCGCGGATAATCTCGTCGACGATGCTGCGGCGGACCCACTCGCGCCAGCGGGGACGCCTCCGCTTGCCGACGACGATCTTCGTGACGTTGCGCTGGCGGGCAAAGTCGAAGATGCCCTCGACCCTGTCGGCCGCGCCCAGGGTGACGATCTCGGCTCCCAACCGCTCCGCCATCCGCAGATGCTCGATCGCGCTCGCGCGCTCCTTCGCGGAAAGCGCCTGATGCGAGGAATCGACGAAGAGAGCGATCCATTCGGCCCGAAGGCCGGTGGCCATGCGCCGCGCCGCGCGCACCAGGCGCGCCGACTGCGGCCCGGGTCCGACGCAGACGAGGATGCGCTCCGTCGTCGGCCAGATCGCCTCGGGGGCGACCTGCTGGCGCTGGGACTGCACCACCGCGTTCACGCCCTCGGCGGTGGTGCGCAGGGCCAGCTCCCGCAGCGCCGACAGGTTCGAGACCCTGAAATAGTTCTCGATGGCCCGCGACGCCAGCTGCGGGACGTAGACCTTGCCCTCCTTCAGGCGGTCGATCAGCTCGCCGGGGGGGAGGTCGACGAGCGCCACGTCGGCCTTCTCGAGGATGGAGTCGGGGACGGTCTCGTGCACCGTCACGCCAGTGATCTGCGCCACGATGTCGTTGAGGCTCTCCAGGTGCTGGACGTTGAGCGTCGTATAGACATCGAAGCCGCGGGCCAACAGCTCCGCGACGTCCTGCCACCGTTTGGCATGGCGCGAGCCGGGGGCGTTGGTATGGGCCAGTTCGTCGATGAGGATGATCGACGGTTTTCGCGCCAGCGCCCCGTCGAGGTCGAACTCCGAGAGCTTGACGCCGTGATACTCGATGAGGCGGCGCGGCAAGAGCTCCAAGCCTTGGAGCAGGGCCCTTCTTGCCGCGCGCCGCCTGCAGCATCGAGTACGTCTTGCCCACGCCGGGGGCGAAGCCGAAGAAGACCTTGAGCCGGCCGCCGGCCGGACGGCCCGCCTCCTGCTCCGCCTGGACCAGGAAGCTTTCCGGCGAAGGGCGTCCCGACTTCGGCATGCCGCTAATTGAACGACTTTCGCGCCAGTTCGTCCAACTCCAGGTTCAAGAGCAGCACGTTCACGCGCGGCTCGCCGAGGAAACCAAGGGCAGGCCTCTCGATGTGCCGCTCGATCAGCCGGCGGACGTCCTCGAGCGGCACCCGCCGCACGCGCGCGACCCGGGGCGCCTGGTAGAACCCGGCCTCGGGGCTGATGTGCGGGTCCAGGCCGCTCCCCGACGCCGTCACGAGATCGACGGGGACGGGCGCGTCGTTTCCGCGGTCCGCCTTGCGCAGGGCCTCGACGCGCGCCTTCACCGCGTTGAAAAGCGCCGGGTTGGTCGGGCCGAGGTTCGAGCCGCTCGACGAGCCGGCGTTATAGGGAAACGGCGTGGTCGCCGACGGCCGGCTCCAGAAGCGGGCGGGGTCCGAGAACGGCTGGCCGATCAGCTCCGAGCCGGCCGCCTTCCCGTCCTTCACGAGGAGGCTGCCGTTCGCTCGGAAAGGAAACAGCGCCTGGGCCGCAGCCGTGATGAGGGCCGGATACAGCCCTCCGGTCACCACCGTCATCGCGACGAGGAGCAACAGCGCCGGCCGGAACTGCTTCCAGACGATATTCATCAGACCCACCCGCATGCGGCCAATAAGAGATCGATCGCCTTGATGCCGATGAACGGCACGATCAAGCCGCCCACGCCGTAGACGAGCGTGTTGGCGCGCAACAGCTCAGCGGCCGACACGCGCCGGTAGCGCACCCCGCGCAAGGCCAGCGGGATGAGCGCCACGATGATCAAGGCGTTGAAGACCACCGCCGACAGGATCGCGCTTCGCGGCGTCGCCAGGCGCATCACGTTGAGCGCGGAGAGCGCCGGGTAGGTGCCCGCGAAGGCCGCCGGGATGATGGCGAAATACTTCGCCACGTCGTTGGCGATGCTGAAGGTGGTGAGCGCCCCGCGCGTCATGAGGAGCTGCTTGCCGATCTCGACGATCTCCATCAGCTTGGTCGGGTTCGAGTCGAGATCGACCATGTTGCCCGCTTCCTTGGCCGCCTGGGTGCCCGTGTTCATCGCGACGGCCACGTCGGCCTGGGCGAGCGCGGGGGCATCGTTGGTCCCGTCGCCGGTCATCGCGACGAGGCGGCCCTGTGCCTGGAGATTGCGGATGAACCGAAGCTTGTCTTCGGGCTTCGCCTCGGCGAGGAAATCGTCGACGCCCGCCTCCGCCGCGATGGCGGCGGCGGTCAGCGGGTTATCGCCCGTCACCATGATCGTCTTGATCCCCATCTGGCGCAGCGCGGCGAACCGCTCGCGGATGCCGCCCTTGACGATATCCTTCAGTCGGATGACGCCGAGGATCTTCGGTCCCTCGCTGACGACGAGCGGCGTCTCGCCCTGGCGCGATACCGTCTCGACGAGGTGGCGCAAGCCCTGCGGGATGCTTCCGCCGAGGCCTCGCACGTGCCCCTCGACGGCATCGGCTGCGCCCTTGCGGATGATCCGCCCCGGCATGTCCACGCCGCTCATCCTCGTGCGCGCGCTGAAGGGGACGAAGGTCGCGTGCAGCTCGTGGAGCTCGCGGCCGCGGAGATTGAACCTATCCTTGGCCAGGATGACGATGCTGCGGCCCTCCGGCGTCTCGTCGGGCAAGGAGGCGAGCTGGGCCGCGTCGGCCAGGGCGTCGGCCTTGACGCCGTCCGCCGGCACGAACTCGGTCGCCTGGCGGTTGCCGAGCGTGATCGTGCCCGTCTTGTCCAAGAGCAGGACGTCCACGTCGCCCGAGGCCTCGACGGCGCGCCCCGAGACGGCGATGACGTTGGCCTGGATCATACGGTCCATCCCCGCCACGCCGATGGCCGACAAGAGCCCGCCGATCGTCGTCGGGGCGAGGCACACGAAGAGCGCCACGAGCACCGTGACCGAGACCACTTCGCCGCGGCCGGCCGCGGCCACGCTATAGATCGAGAAAGGCAGCAAGGTCGCGCAGACGAGCAGGAAGATGATCGTGAGGGCGGCCAGCAGGATGTTGAGCGCGATCTCGTTGGGCGTCTTCTGCCGCTCCGCCCCTTCGACCAGCGCGATCATCCGGTCCAAGAAGCTCTCGCCCGGATCCGCGGTGATGCGCACCACGAGCCAGTCCGAGAGGACGATGGTGCCGCCGGTGACCGCGTTGCGGTCGCCGCCCGCCTCGCGGATGACCGGCGCGCTCTCGCCGGTGATGGCGGCCTCGTTGACGGAGGCGATGCCCTCCACCACCTCGCCGTCGCCGGGGATGAGCTCTCCGGCTTCGACCAGGACGTGGTCGCCCTTGCGCAGGTCGCCGGAATAGACGCCTTGCGTCGCCGCGCCCCGGCGCGGCTCCGACAGGCGCTTGGCGACGACGTTCTTGCGGGCTTTGCGCAGCGTGTCCGCCTGCGCCTTGCCGCGCCCTTCGGCCATCGCCTCGGCGAAGTTGGCGAAGAGCACGGTGAACCAGAGCCACGAGGACACCGCCAGGATGAAGCCCTTCGGCGCCTCGCCGCGCCCGACGAGCGCCTGGATCCACAGGCCGAGCGTCAGCACGCTGCCGACGAAGACGCAGAACATCACCGGGTTGCGCAGCTGGTGGCGCACCCCGAGCTTGCGCAGGCTGTCGACGACGGCGCGCTTGACGATCGGCAGGTCGAACAGCGGTCGGGCCTTGAGCCTCTCGCTCATCTCAGTAGCCTCCCATCATCAGGTGCTCGACCACAGGGCCGAGCGCCAAGGCCGGCACGAAGGTGAGCGCCCCGACGATCAGGACCACGCCGATGAGCAGGCAGATGAAGAGGGGGGTATGCGTGGGAAGCGTCCCCTCGCCCGCCGGGATCAGCTTCTTCTTCCCCAGCGAGCCCGCCAGCGCGAGCACGGGCACCATGACCCAGAATCGGCTCACCAGCATCACGACGCCGCCGACGATGTCGTAGAAGGGGACGTTGGCGTTGAGGCCCGCGAAAGCGCTGCCGTTGTTGTTACCCATCGAGGAGAAGGCGTACAGCGCCTCGCTGAAGCCGTGCGCGCCGGGGTTGGCCAAGGAAGCCTTGCCGGCCGCCGTCACGACGGCCAGGGCGGTCGGGACCAGGACAAGGAACGGCGGCACGAGCACCGCGAAGGAGGCCATCTTCATCTCGAAGGGATCGATCTTCTTGCCGAGGTACTCCGGCGTGCGTCCGACCATGAGGCCAGCGACGAAGACCGCGACGATGACGAAGAGGAGCATGCCGTAGAGCCCCGAGCCGACGCCGCCGAAGACCACCTCGCCGAGCTGCATCAGGAACATCGGGACCAAGCCCCCGAGTGGAGTGAACGAGTCGTGCATGCTGTTGACCGAGCCGTTGGAGGCGGCGGTGGTGACCGTCGCCCAAATGGCCGAGTCCGCGACGCCGAAGCGCGCCTCCTTGCCTTCCATGTTCGCCGCGCTCGCCGCCCCCAGCCGGGCAAGAGCGGGGTTGCCGCGGGCCTCGGCATGGATGCAAAACAGCATCAGCGGAACGAGGACGAGCGTCATCGCGATCAGAAGCGCCCAGCCCTGCCGGCGGTCCTTGACCATCACGCCGAACATCGTGCAGCAGGCGGCGGCAAGAGCCAGGATCGCCCAGGACTCCAAGAAGTTGGACAGGGGCGTCGGGTTCTCGAGCGGATGCGCCGAGTTCACGTTGTAGTAGCCGCCGCCGTTGGTGCCGAGCTGCTTGATCGCCACCTGCGACGCCGCGGGTCCCAGCGGGATGATCTGTTCCTGCGTCGTCTGCCTCTTGCCCTGGTCCTCATAGGAGAGCGTCTCGACCAACGGGACCGTCGCGGTCGCCTTGAAGTTCTGCACCACGCCCTGCGATACCAGCGCCAGCGCAAGGACGGTCGACAGCGGCAGCATCACGTAGAGCGTGCCGCGCGTGAGGTCGGCCCAGAAATTGCCCAGATCCGCGGTCTCCCGTCCGCGCAGGCCGCGGATCAGGGCCGCGAGCACCGCGATGCCGCTCACCGCCGAGACGAAGTTCTGCACCGTGAGCGCAAACATCTGCGTCAGGGTGGCCATCGTCGTCTCGCCGCCGTAGGACTGCCAGTTCGTGTTCGTGACGAAGCTCGCGGCCGTATTGAACGCCAGATGTCCGCCGACCGCGCCGAATCCCTGGAGGTTGAGCGGCAGATGGCCCTGCAGGCGCTGGACGACGTAGACCACGAGCACGCTGAGGAATTTGAACACCAGGACGGCCGCCGCATACTCACGCCAGTCCATCGGCTCGGCCGGGTCGATGCCACAGACCTTATAGAGAAAACGCTCCAGCGGCCCGAGGACCCGCCCCAGCACAGGCGCCTCGTGAAGGTTCATGGTTCGACCTAGAACAGCTCCGGCTTGAACAAGGCGAGGAACAGATAGGCGCTCAAGCCGACCGTGACGACGAGCGCGATGACATGGATGACGTTCATGACTCGCTCCGGGAAAGCCGGTCGAAGAGCTCGACCAGGAGCCAGGTCAGGGCGAAGAAGCCCGCGGTGAGAACGATGTAGAAGAGATCTTCCATGGCGATTCCTCTCTAGAGCCGGCTCTCAGGGCCCCGCGTCAAAGGGCACCTCCGCGAGAAGCTCGTACAGCTCCCGGGCCGAAGCGGCCTTATTCAGGCGGTTCAGCAGCCGCTTTTCGTTCGTCAGCCGGCTGAGGGCGGCGAGGATCTTCAGATGCGCGGCCGGGTCCGCCTCGGGCGCGGCGACCAGGAAGACGAGCGTGACGGGCTGCCCGTCGGCGGAGCGGAAGTCGATGGGCTCCGGCGCGAGGCCAACCGACAAGAGGGGCGCGGTGATGCGGGAGGAACGCGCGTGGGGGGCGGCGACGCCGCGCCCGAGGCCCGTGGACCCGGCCGCTTCGCGCTTGAGGACAGCGCTCTTGAGCCGCTCGCGGTCCTGAGCCATGCCCGGGATCTCGAGCCTCTCGACGAGCGCCCCGATGGCGGCCTCGCGTGTCGCGGCGTTCAACGGGACCAACACCGCCTCGGGGCGCAGGACGGCGGACAAAAGCTTCATCTCGCCCAGTACGATACGCCGGAGCCCCGTTAAAAATCCATTATAAAAGGGATAGACTCTGAAGAGCCGGCTCGGGGCCGCCCTTCTAGTCACGGTCATGCGATTTTCAGTCTCAGCGCTCAGCGACTCCAATTCCCGGCGGCTGCTCGTCGGCCAGCTTACCTCCCAGGCGTGCGACAAGATGATGAGCGTCGGGCTGGTCTGGATGTTCGCGGACCGGTACTCCGCTTCGATCATCCCGTGGTTTCTGGCGTTTTCAGCGCTGCCCCATCTGCTGCTCGCCTGGCACGCGGGACGCCTGACCACGAAGCTCGGGCAGCTCAGGACGCTGGTCTGGACCGATGTCTTTCGCGGGCTCGTGTTCACGCTCCTCGCCCTCGCCTGGTCCGGGCTCGGCAATAACGCGGAGATCTACGCGCTGTTCGGCGCCTCGTTCATCGCCAATATCGCGAGCGCGCTTTTCAATCCCACGATCCTCGGGTTTCCCACCGAACTCGTGGATGAAAGCCGGCTGCAGCACCTTACGGCGATGATCGAATCCTGCTTCTCGATCGGCAATGTCGTCGGGCCGCTTCTGACGGCGCTGCTATACCCCTGGCTGAGGCTGCGCGGACTCTTCCTGTTCAACGGCCTGAGCTATATTTTCGCGGCGGTGATGGAAGCGGGCATACGTCCCCGCAAGCCGCTGCCATCGGCCGAAGAGAAGGCCCGGCCGCAGCTCCAGCCCATCCGGAAACTTCTGGCCGGCGATCCGCTGGTCACGCTGATGTTGAGCGGGTTCCTGCTGAGCAACCTCTTCCTGACGCCGATCATGGTATTCCTGCCGTTGTTCGTGAAGGTGAGCTATCACGGGGCGATCAACACCTTCGCCCTTCTCGAAACCACGCTTGGTATCGGAACCGTCGCCGGCGGACTCATTCTCGCCGTCGTCCACCTGCATTCCAAGCTGGGCCGGAATATTTCCGTCAGCATGGCGGCGGTGGCGCTGTGTTATCTCGGCTTCACGCTTTCGGGCCGTCCGCTGGCCGGCGGCGCGTGCCTAGGCGCGCTGGGCTTCTTCCTGGCGACGGCCAATGTCTTCATCCTCACGTTCTTCCAGACGCGCGTGTCCCCTGAGAACCTGCCGACCCTGATGAGTCTCGTGAACCTGATCAGCGTCGCGTCCCTGCCCTTTTCGATGAGCGTGGTCGGCCTCGTCATCGAGACCTTCGACATCCGCAAAGTGGCCATCGTCTGCGCCATGGGCCTGGCCGCGACCACGGCGGGGGTCCTTTCGCGGCGCCAGCTGCGCTGCCTTGGGACATGACGCGCGGCAAGAGAACCGCCGCGCGATTCATGCGGATTAAGGAACGCGAGGCGTTGTATAATCAGACTTCTCGCCCCCATAGCTCAGTGGATAGAACGCCTGTACCCGCTGCGGGCGGACGAAAAAGATGGCGAAAAAACAGTTGGCTTCGGATCAGTAGAGCGCAAGGAATCCAAGGAGAGAACACATGCCAACCGCAACCAAGTCCCCCGTCACGCACCCGGCCGGCGGCGGCACGTCGAACCGAGACTGGTGGCCGAATCAGCTCAAGCTGGGCATTTTGCATCAAGACTCGCCGCTGTCCGATCCCATGGACAAAGCCTTCGATTACGCCAAAGAGTTCAAGAGTCTAGATCTGGCGGCCGTGAAGAAGGACCTGCGCGATCTGATGACCAGGTCGCAGGACTGGTGGCCGGCGGACTTCGGCCACTACGGACCGTTGTTCATCCGCATGGCATGGCACAGCGCCGGCACGTACCGCACGGGCGACGGCCGCGGTGGCGCAGGAAGAGGAAGTCAGCGCCTCGCTCCCCTCAATAGCTGGCCCGACAACGCCAACCTCGACAAGGCCCGCAGGCTGCTTTGGCCCATCAAGCAGAAGTACGGCCGGAAAATCTCGTGGGCCGACCTGATGATCCTCACCGGCAACGTCGCCCTGGAATCGATGGGCTTCAAGACCTTTGGTTTCGCCGGCGGGCGCGAGGACACCTGGGAGGCGGAACAAGACATCTACTGGGGCTCCGAGGACAAGTGGCTGGGCGACAAGCGCTACTCCGGCGACCGTAATCTCGAAAACCCGCTCGCTGCCGTGCAGATGGGCCTGATCTACGTCAATCCGGAAGGCCCGAACGGCAAGCCGGATCCGGTGGCTGCGGCGCGGGATATCCGTGAGACCTTCGCTCGCATGGCGATGGACGACGAGGAGACGGTCGCGCTCATCGCCGGAGGCCACACCTTCGGCAAGACCCACGGCGCGGGCGATGCGAAACACGTGGGGCCCGAGCCGGAAGCGGCCGGCATCGAGCAGCAGGGGCTGGGGTGGAAGAGCACCTTCCGCACCGGCAAGGGCGGCGATACGATCACGAGCGGCCTCGAAGTGACATGGACCACCACGCCGACGAAGTGGAGCAACGACTTCTTCAAGAACCTGTTCGAGTACGAATGGGAACTGACGAAGAGCCCGGCCGGCGCGCACCAGTGGAAGCCAAAGGGCAATGCCGGTGCCGGCACGGTACCGGATGCCCACGACCCAGCGAAGCGCCACGCGCCGCTCATGCTGACGACGGACCTCGCGTTGCGCTTCGACCCCGCGTACGAGAAGATCTCGAGGCGCTTCTACGAGAACCCGGAACAGTTCGCGGACGCCTTCGCCCGCGCCTGGTTCAAGCTGACGCACCGTGACATGGGCCCCCGCACGCGCTACCTCGGCCCCGAGATCCCGGCGGAACAGCTCATCTGGCAAGACCCCATTCCCGCGGTCGACCACAAGCTTATCGACACGAAGGACATCGCCTCTCTCAAGGGCAAAATCCTGGCTTCGGGCCTGTCCGTCTCGCAGCTGGTTTCAACGGCCTGGGCGTCGGCGGCGACGTTCCGCGGCTCCGACAAGCGCGGCGGCGCGAACGGCGCGCGGATCCGCCTGGCTCCGCAAAATGACTGGGAAGTCAACCAGCCTGCCCAGCTAAAGAAAGCGCTCAAGACTTTGGAAGGGATCCAGAACGCCTTCAACCGCGCCCAGTCCGGCGGCAAGAAGATCTCTCTGGCCGACCTGATCGTTTTGGCCGGCTGTGCAGGCGTCGAGCAAGCCGCGAAAAATGCCGGTCACGAGGTGACGGTTCCCTTCACGCCGGGACGCATGGACGCCGCGCAGGAGCATACCGACGCAGCCTCCTTCGCCGTGCTGGAACCGGCTGCGGACGGCTTCCGCAACTACCTCAAGACCAAGTTCTCCGTATCGGCCGAGGAACTGCTGGTCGACAAGGCGCAATTATTGACGCTGACCGCGCCCGAGATGACGGCACTCGTCGGCGGCATGCGCGTCTTGGATGCCAACGTCGGACGATCCCAGCATGGCGTCTTTACGAAGCGGCCGGGAGCGCTGAGCAACGACTTCTTCGTGAACCTGCTCGACATGGGCACGGAGTGGAAGCCGGCCTCGAAGCACGCTGACGTGTTCGAAGGCCGCGACCGCGCAACGGGCAAGCTCAAGTGGACTGGGACGCGAGTCGATCTCATCTTCGGTTCCAACTCCCAGCTCCGCGCCCTGGCCGAAGTCTACGGAAGTTCGGACGCGCAGGAGAAGTTTATCCACGACTTCGTAGCGGCATGGAACAAGGTGATGAACCTTGATCGCTTCGACCTTGCATAATCTCATGGGTCGTGGGCAGGAGTTTGTTCCGCTCAATAAAATCGCCAGATTCCAGACCTCCTGACACGATGTCTGGAATCTGAGAGGGCACCAAGGAGGGCACCACCCGATTCCCGGCCGCTTCGGCGATTCCGGGATCCTTGTTGTATAATCAGGCTTCGCGCCCCCATAGCTCAGTGGATAGAGCACGCGCCTTCTAAGCGTGAGGCCCAGGTTCGATTCCTGGTGGGGGCACTCCCTTTTCTCGACGGCGGCGCCAGCGGCACTAGGTCCTTTGGGCACCCGCATCATAGGACCACCGGCCCTACGCGGCTGGGACCATGGTGCCTATAATGTGTTACTCGTGAGCCGTTTCACCGTTCTATTCGCGCTGCTGCTCTTGCCCGCCCGCCCGGCGCTGTCCGGGCCCATACGCGACAGGCTTGATACCCTGGCCGCCCTGAACGATTTCGGCGCGGTCTACGACGGCAGCCGCTCCGGCGGCAGCGCTGTCTCACAAATGCCGGACCGCGCCGCCGACGCCGCCCTGGTCCCGCCCATCCGCGACGAGGAGTCTTTGCGCCAGGCGAAGGCGCTCCTGTCGGATGGGACCGGCGAGGGCGACGCCCACATCAACCCCTTCGTGTTCCGCCCCGCGAATTCCGGGACGGCGAGCGCGCCGTCCTCCGGCCTGGAAGGCTTCGTGTACGAGCAGCGCCAGCTCGCGGCGAGCCAAGGCGACGGCGCGCTGGCGGGCCAGCTCGACGACTACGGCCGCTACCTCGACGCGCTGCTTGCCCCGGTCTCCTGGACCGACGCCGGACGCCGGCAGATCCAGCAGATCCTGTCCGGATCCGGCGCGCCGATCGAGAAATACGGCAAGCTCATGGCCTTCGTGGCCCAGTACACTGAGGAGCTGCGCGCCGCCGTGGCCGCGGCCGACCAGGCCGCCTGGGCGCGGAAGGCGCGCATCTACGAGATCTTCCCGCGCGCCTACAACCTCGACGGCAAGCGCGCCGCGCAGGGCATCAAGGAGGCCAAGAGCTTCTTCGCCGATTTCCAGGACCGCGACATCGCCGCGATCAAGGGCATGGGCTTCGACACGCTGTGGGTGATGGGCATCTTCCCCATTGGAAAACGCGGCCAATCCGGCACGGCGGGAGGCTCGCCTTACTCGATCTCCGACTTCGAGACCGTCAATCCGGACCTCGGCACGCTCGACGAGTTCAAGGCCTTCGTCGCGCGCGCCCACCACTCCGGCATGCGCGTCATCACCGATTTCGTCATCAACCACACCTCGCTCGACTCGAAGCTCCTGGCCGAGGACCCGACCTACTTCGTCAGCCGCCTGGCCGGCGACGGCCCGGCGCCGGGGCGTCGACGGCTTCCGGGTGGACATGGCGTACCTGGTCCTCAACCGCTACTTCTCCCACGACTGGGGACGCCAGATGCCCAAGCGCGAGTTCCTCGAGGAGCTGATCACCGAGATCAAGGGCAAGCACCCGGGCACCGCTTTCATCGCCGAGGCCTACGACGGCTGGGACGACCTCTCGCGCGCGGGCTTCGACCTCGTCTACTCCAAGAACAGCATGGACCGCCCGGGCGGCCACACGGGCTGGTACGACGCGCTGAAGAGCCGCGACCCGTCGACGATCCGCGGCGCCATCCGCCGCGAGGCGTTCTTGGACTGGCAGGAAGGCGGGTCGGAAGGGCTCGCGTTCACCGGCAACCACGACGAGGACTCGCCCGAGCGCGCCTTCGGCCAGTGGATGGAAGGCGCGACGTTCCTCACCCTGCTCCAACCCGGGAGTTTACTCTTCTACGGCTCCGCCGAGATCGGCTTCGACGCAGCCGTCCCGACCGAAGGGAAGCCTCTGCCCTTCAGCGTCCCGGTGAAGATCGACTGGTCGCACCCAGACGCCGAGGCCAAGCGCTTCCACGACGAGACCTTCAAGCTCGCGCGCGAGGTCCACGCCGCCCTCGGCCCGTCGGACATGGAGGCCCTGCCGCTGGGCGGCGAGCCCCCGTGGGTGGGCTATCTGCTCGTCTCTCGCGACCCGAAGGGGCTGAAGGCCGCGGCGGTCATCGTGAACCCGACGGGCCAGGACGCGGCCGTGCAGATCGATGAGCCTCGTCTGGGCATCCACTACCGGGGAACGCTGCCCGCCCTGAGCTACCGGTTAGTTCGCTTTTGAACCTTCGCCCCGGCCTTTGGGCGGGAGAGTGAGGGACAGCCTCCCAGCACGCGATCGAGCGGCAAGGCCATCACGGACTGCGGATCCACGCGCCCGCCGAGCACCTTGACGGCCCAATGCAGATGCGGCCCGGTCACGCGGCCTGTCGCGCCGGAAAGGCCCACCACCTCGCCGCGCCGGACCGAAGCGCCTTCGCGCACCTTGACCTGGGACAGGTGCGCGAACATGCTGTAGACGCCGAGGCCGTGGTCCAGGATCACAGCGCGCCCCGGGAAGAAGAGATCGTCCGCCAAGACGACGCGCCCGGACTGCGGGGCCAGCACCGGCGTGCCGGTCGAGGCCTGGATGTCCGCGCCGCTGTGTGGCGAGCGCGGCTCGCCGTTGAAGATGCTCCTCTCGCCGAAGCGGGAGGTGGTCTTCGCCCCCTTGACCGGCATCACGAAGCGCCCATGCATCCGCAGCTCCTGCGTCGTTTCGCCATAGAGCGCCTTGACCCGCTGCTTCTCGCGGTCGGCGCGGGCTTCGAGCTCCGGTCCGGGTTTGACATATTCGGCCGGGACCTCCAGCCGGCGCGTCGTGAACTCCTTCGACGCGATCTGGAACGTTTCGCTCCAAGGCTTCTCGCTCCCCGAGGCGTCGCGCAGCGTGAGGTCCAAGCGCGCCGTCCCGGTCGACGTCTCGAGGTCGATGCCCGCGAGCGCGAGATAGGTCGCCGGCGTGCAGGCGTAGAACGGCAAGGTCGAGCCGGCCCAGATGCCGGACGGCGCGCGGCCCGCGCCCTCGCCCGTCACCACGATGAGCATCGCCTCGCCGGGCTGGCGGGCGCGCGCGTACACCTTGGCGCGCGGAGCCGCGAGGAGGGCTGGAGGAAGAAGGCAGAGGAGCGCCGCGAGGAGCAACAGCTTCATCGTCTCGGGGACTCCGCCGGAGGAGCCTCGGGGTGAGCGCGGGCCTGGGTCAGCCAGCTCTGCCATGCGGCGATGTTCTCGCGTTTGAAGGTTTCGCCGGAGAGGATGCCGATCGCCGCGTAGGCCGTGTCCGAGAGGGACGGCTCCTTGCTCTGCATGAGCCTCAGCATCTGCGAGCCCGCTTTCGCGATCAGGAATCGCCGATACAGCGGGTTGGAAGCCATGCCCGCGACCACCGCTATCGCCCTGCTCCGGTCGGCGGCCGTCGGATAATCAAGGGCGGCGGCGATCTTCTCCCTCGGCAGCGAGACCTCCTTGTGGTTGGCCGCGTATTCGGCGTACACCTTCAGAGCCGCGGTGCGCACCTCCGGATCGGGGTCGTCCAGGCCGTCCTCGATCAGCTTGGCGCTCTCCTGGATGTCGGGCAGATACGCGAGCAGGTAGACGGCGCTGGCGCGCTTGAGGGGGTCCTTGTCGAGGCGCACGACCTTTTGGAGCGCTTCCTTATGGTCCTTGGCAACGCTCACGAATTTCTCCTCGTAGGTCTTGAGCGCCAGCGTCTCCGTTCCCCATTCGCAGTAGGCGGCCAGGCAGTTATGGTTGATCGAGAGCTCGCCGCTCTTGAACAGTCGCCAGCCCAGGTCGTTGTACTGCGTCCAGTGGGCCAGCAGCCCCGCCGGGTCGGGCGTCGACTTGCGGGCCGCGGCCTTGAACGGCATCCTCGCGGCGCGGTCGGCCGGCTCGACCACGTCGATATCGAGGAACGCCTTGTGCTTGCCGTCGGCGAAGAAGTCGCTCCATGACAGGCGGGCGAAGACGAAGCCGTACTTTTCGACCAGGTCGTTCTCCACTCTGCGCGCGGCATGGTCGAAAGCGCGCCGCGAATTCGGAGTGTCGCGCGCTTTCAGGCGCACCAGCTGCGCGACGGCATTGCCGTAACGCGCCTGCGCCTGCTGGTCCGTCAGGCGCGTCGTGCCGTACACCTCAAGCCCCGCCAACTCGACGGCCGCCCGCGCCGGAGCGGCCAGGGCGAGGCACGCGACGGCGACGAGGGTCCAAGAGGACATGAGGGTTATGTAGTATATTTTCAACCTTGGCGCTATTTTTCGAGATCAAGTCCTTCGACGTGGAGCGGATGCGCGTCCCGCTGAAAGCGCCGTTCGTCACGGCGCTCGGAAAGAAGACGCACACCGAGAACGTGCGCCTGCGCCTGAGGCTGGGAGGAGGCGCGGAGGGCGTCGCGGAGGCCTCCAGCTCCGTCGTGCAGGCGCATCTTTCGCCCGGCCGCCTCGAGGCCGGCCTGCGCCGCCTGGCCCGCCGCGCCGCGGGCGAGGACGTCCGGCGCTCCAGCCGGCTCGCGGCCGAGGCTTTCGCGCGCGCGGGCGAGGCGACCGCGACGGCCGCCGCCTTCGAGTGCGCCGTCCTCGACGCGTTGACGCAGGCGCTGGGCGTACCGCTGTGGCGCTGGCTCGGCGGGCGGACCCAGGAGGTCATGACCGACCTCACCATATCCGCCTGGCCCGCCGAACAGTCCCGCCTCGCCGCGGCCGCGGCGGCGCGCGACGGGTTCCGCACGCTCAAGGTGAAGGTGGGCTCCTCCGAGGGCCCGGCGGCGGACCTGCGGCGCGTCCTGGCCTGCGCCGCAGCCAAGCCCAAGCCCGCCATCCTCCTGGACGGCAATCAAGGGCTGTCGCGGACCTCGGCGCTGCGCTTAGTGCGCGGCTGCCTGGAAGCCGGGGCGCGCGTGGAGCTTTTCGAGCAACCCCTGCCCCGCGAGGACCTCGAGGGGCTGAGGCGGCTGTCCCGCGACTGCCCCGTGCCGGTGGCCGCCGACGAGAGCGCGCGCACGCCGGCCGAGGCCCTCGAGGTCCTGCGCTCGGGCGCGGCCCGAGCCCTGAACGTGAAGGTGGCCAAGACCGGGATCGCCGCGAGCCTCGAAATCATCGCCCTGGCGAAAGCGGCGGGAGCCAGACGTCGCTGGGCCTGTCGGCGGGCGTGCACCTCGCCTGCGGCACGGGCGCCTTCCGGTGGGCCGACCTCGACAGCGACGTGCTCCTCGCCGAAGAACGGCCCGAGGGCCGCTACCGCCGCGACGGCCCGCGCGTCAGCGTCCTTTAGGTCAGGGCGAGAAGACCACCGGCGAGTCGGGGACCTCGAAGGCCCCGTCCTCGAGCGTGTGGACCGTCTCGCGGATCGCGCCGTCCTCGAAGCGCGCGACGATGTAGTGATGAAAGCGGTCGCTGACTCCGGAGGGGAACAGTGGCGAGCCGCCCCCGCCGGTCAGGACGTAGCGCACCCCTTTGTGGTCCTGCACGCCGAAGGCGTGGATGTGGCCGAGATACACCCGCGAGACCTGCCGGCGCGAGACGATGTCGGTGAACTCGGCCGCGCCGTGGCGGAATCCGCCGATCCCGCGCTTCTTGCCGAAATCGGTCCAGCGACGCAGGCTGGCGGGGGGGATATGGGTGAAGACGACCTTCGTCGCCCGCGTGTCGAGGACCTGGTCGAGCCAGCGCAATTGCCGGCGGGTGAGCCGGTGGGCGCTGGTGTCGAGGCACACGAAGCGCACGCCGGCGTGGTCGAAGAAATAATTGGTCTTGCCGAAGGCGGAGGTGTAAAGACGGGCGTTGGAGCGATGGTGCGGGCTGAGCCGGTCGTGATTGCCGATCACGGTCAGATACGGCCGCCGCACGCCGACGCCGCCCAGCGTCCGGAAGAAGTGCAGGTAGTTGCGCATGATGCCGCGGCTCACCATGTCGCCGAGCTGGATGGAGAAGTCGACGGGATGCTCCTGTACCGCGCGCAGCTGCCGCTCGAAGACGCCCGGCACGTTGAACAGCTTACGGAACACCCAGAAGCGCCCCGGCTCGCCGTCGCCCAGCACCGCGAACGTGAACGGCTCACCATCCCGCCGCGGCGCGCCGGACAAGCACCCGAGTTGGCGCGAGGTCTTGAAAGGCGCGGAGAGCTTGGCGAGCGCCTTTTCCTCGGCCAGCGCCTTGCGCCGGTCGCGCTGCAGGTCCTTCTCGCGAGGGGGCGACCAGCGGTTGAACGGGAATTGTTCGAGCGCGATGCCTTCCTCAAGCGGCCGACGCGGAGACAACCGCGCCCACAGCGCGCGAAGATGGGGCAAGGGAAGCGGGAAACCTAAAGTGCGGGGCTCGGCGTCCGGCATGCGTTTGTTACGAGGACGACAGGGCACAGTGTAGCGGCACCGGCGGCGGAAATCAAGACGGGGAACGCCTGAGGCGGGAGAGCAGCGCCGCGGCCTCCGGCATGCCGGACAGGAAGGCCGAGGCGAAGAAGACCAAGCCGTACGGCAGCAGTACCGCGCAGGCTTGCAGGATGGGATGGAGGGGGGGAAGCGCGACTTTGATGCTCCAGGCGACCGCCGCGCCGAGCGCGGCGCAAGCCCACAGCTTCGCGACGTAGCCGCTCTCCAGGACGGTCTTGCCGATGCGGCCGTTGAGCGTCCGGCGCAGCAGCAGCATCTCCACCCAACCGGCCAAGCCCGCCGAGAGGGTCAAGCCGGCGGCTCCCCAAACGGCGTCGATGCCGAGCAAGCGCGGCAGCGGCAAGGCGAAAAGATAGCCGAGCACGGTCGCGACCGTGACGTGGATCAGGGCGAACTTGAGCGGGGTCCGCGTGTCCCGCAAGGCGTAGTACGCGGAAGCGTATAGCCGGCCGAGGGTCGAGGGCAACAGGCCGAGGGACGATCCCGCCAGGATGCCCCAGACGTATACCGCGTCGCCATGACGGAAGCGCCCCGTCTGAAGCAGCGCGGCGGCGATGACGTCGCCCAAAGCCAGGAAGGCCACCGCCGAAGGGACCGCGAAGAACGCGATCCGGCGCAGGCCGGTGTCAAGACGGCCGCGCAGGCCTTCGTGCCCGGCGTCTTCGCCCGCGGCCACGCCGGACATGGTCGGAAGCTCCGCCGCCGCGATCGACATGCCGAAGAGGCTGACCGGCAGCGTGTAGAGAACCTGGGCGTTGGTCAGGCCGGTGACGGCGCCGGTAGGAAGAAGGCTCGCCAAGAGCGAATCGATATAGGCGCTCACCTGGACCACGCCGCGGCTGATGAAGACGGGAACGAAGTTCGCCACGACGATGCGCACGTGCTCGGAGCCGACGTCCAGGGTGAAACGGAGGTCCGGGGCCGCGGCCAGGACAGCCGGGACCTGGACTGCGAACTGGAGCGCGCTGCCCGCGACCGAACCCCATGCAAGCCACACGGCGAGGCGCGGAAGGTCGGTCGAGCCGCCGAAGAACATCAGCGTCGCGATCATTGCGACGTTCCACACGACCGGGGCCGTGTATGAAAGGAGGAAGCGCCGGTGGCTGTTGAGCACGCCCAAGCACCAGGCCGAGAGCACCAGCAGGCCCGCCCCAGGGAACAAGACCCGCACCACTTGGGTGGTCAGCAGGCGCTTGTCGCCCGTGAATCCCGGCGCGATGGCGGCGACTAAGAACGGCGTCGCGAGCACGCCCAGCAGGACGATGAACGCCACGAAGAGCGCCAAGAGAGCCGCCACCGCCCCGGCCACGCGGTCGGCCTCGCGGCTCTCGCCCTTGCTCAAGAGCGCCGCGTAGACGGGGATGAAGGAGGCCGAGAGCGCGCCTTCGCCGAAGAGGTTCTGCAGGAAGTTCGGGATGCGGAAGGCGGCGTTGAAGGCGTCGGCCGCGTCGGACTCGAGGCCGAAGTAATGCGCGAAGACCCGAAGGCGCACCATTCCCGACCTCGGCGACCAGCTTAGGCTTCGGGAGCGATTGCCTGCTTCGGGCACGCCGACTCGCAGGCGGCGCAGTCGATGCACTTTTCCTTATCGATGCTGTAATGCGGCTCGCCCTTTACGATCGCCTCGGACGGGCAAGTGTCGAAACAGGTGCCGCAAGCGTCGCATTGCTCGCTATTGATCTTGTAAGCCATGCTGTAAATCCTCCAATCCTTGCATGGTTTACTCTAGCAACATTAATGCCGCGAATCCAAGCCAGCCACAACGCCAGCCAGGATGACTCGTGCTTTGACGGTGATGCGGACATATACGCGGGACGCAGGGTAGAAGTCCTTATTGTGCCGGCGTGCGGCATTGACTATCTTTGGAGGGCCGCATCACAAGGAGAATCCGATGGACTTCAAGAGCAGTCAGAGCGCGCGGAACCTTCTCAAGGCCTTCGCCGGGGAGAGCCAAGCACGGAACCGCTACACCTTTGCCGCCGGGGTCGCCCGCAAGGAAGGTCTCGAGCACGTGGCCGCCATTTTCGAAGAGACGGCGGCCAATGAGAAGGAGCACGCCAAGCTCTTCTACAAGCACCTGGCCAGCCTGGCGCCAGGAGCTCTCGAGATCACCGCAGGATACCCCGTGGTCGCCGGGGACACCGCCGCCCAACTCCAGGGCGCGGTCAATGGCGAGCATGAGGAATGGACGATGCTCTATCCCGAATTCGCCCGGATCGCCCGAGAGGAAGGCTTTCCCGAAGTCGCCAAGACTTTCGAGTGGGTCTCCAAGGTGGAGAAAGAGCACGAGGCCCGCTTCAAGCGGCTGCTCGACCACGTGGTGAACGGGACCGTGTTTCAGCGGGGTGAGAAGATCTACTGGCGCTGCCGGAACTGCGGCCACATCCACGAAGGCGCCGCGGCGCCCAAGGCGTGCCCCGTCTGCCTGCACCCCCAGGCCTTCTACGAGCCCGTGGCCGAGAGGTTCTGAGCACTGCGGCTAAGACTGCGCGTAGCGGCGCGTCTTGACCCAGGCGCGGCGCTCTTTCTTGATGTACTCGAGGTAGAAGGCGTTGGCCACGACCAGCGGCCAGAGCTGGCAATAAGTGAAGTACATCGCCATGCAGCAGAATATGTTCGAGGGCGAGTCCTCGTGTGGTTCGTGCGAGAGCATCAGCACGATCTCCGCAGCGAAAAGGCAGTAGGCGGCGAGCCAAACCTCGAGGTATGGACCCGGCACGGGGATCGAGATCAGGCCGGTCACCGACAGCGCGAACAAGAGCGCCGAAACGACGATCGCGGCGAGGAATACGTAGTAGAGCGCCAGGAAGTAGAATATCTCGAAAGCCAGCGCCTTGTTCTTGACCTTGCCCACGCTCGAGAAGAATTTGCGCATCAGATAGAAGCTGCCGCGCGCCCAGCGCGTGCGCTGCTTGAACCACGTGCGCAGGTCCTCGGGCTCTTGCTCCCAGGTCGTCGAGTACGGCACGAATTTGATGCGATATCCCGCCTCCAGGATGCGCAGCGACAGCTCGGCATCCTCGGTCAACGCTTCCTCGTCCCAGCCGCCGACCTCGTCGAGCACGTCCTTTCTCACGATGTAGTTGGTGCCCGACAGCGTGGCGATCTTGAGCAGCTTCCAGCGGCCGGCCTGGACGATCCATTGGAAGCTCAGGCCCTCGATGTTGATGAAGCGGGTGAGCAGGTTCTTCTTGCGGTTGATCGTGCGGAACTTGCCGAGCGCGGCGCCAAGACGCGGCTCGAGCTCGAATTGTGCCGCCAAATAACGCAGGGCCGCGGGCTCCGGCTGATTGTCGGCGTCGTAGACGCCGATCAGTGAGTGGCGAGCCAGCTTCAGGCCCCGATTGAGCGCGGCCGCCTTGCCTTTTCCGCCCTCACGAGCCGGCACGTGGACGATCTGCAGGCGCGGATGACGTTCGGCCAGCCGGTCGAGGATCAGCGCCGTGCCGTCGGTCGAGGCGTCGTCCAGCACGATAAACTCGAGTTTGTCCTTCGGATAGTCGGACGCCAGGACCGTCTCGACCGTGCGCTCGATCACGAGTTCCTCGTTATGCGCCGGGATCAGCACGGATACGCCGGGCAGGTCCGGGCGCGAGGCGTCGAGCCGCCGCCGCTCGCGCGCGGCGTCGCGGCTATAGAGGTAGCCCGCCATGGTCAGCACGAACTGATAGACGAGCATGGCCCATATCAGCGCCACGCTCGACAGGAAGACCAGCTCGGCAAAGAGGCCCGCGCCGTACTCGTTCATGCGGCGGCCCTCTTTCCCAGCCAGCGGCGCAGGGCCTGTAGGCGCCGTTTGAGGGTCGTCAGCGCGAACAAGAGGGCCAGCAAGCCGCTCGAGGCCAGACCGAACAGCACGATCAGCGAGGCCAGGATCAGGCTCGCAAAACGCACGGCGTAGCCCAATGTCGCCTCGCTGACGCCGGTCAAGCGGTGCTGTCCAGGCGGCGCCACGACGGCGTAGCCGCTGTCGCCGCGCAGCATGGGAAGAAGGGCCGGCCGCCCGTCGATCAAGATCTTGGAGAAGGTGTTGTTGAACATCATCACGCATCGGCCCGGGGACGAGTATTCCACCTCGATCCCGCGGCCGCGCGGCTGCGCGCCCAGGAGCTCTCCTGAGATCGAGATCAGCCGTGTCTCAAGCTCGCTGGTGTCGAACCAGGAGCGCTTGGAGCCGGCCAGCGTCAGCCGATGCTCGCCCTGCGGGATCAACGCCTCGCCTTTGTCCCAGCACGGCCAAGGTTTTCCGTCGAGCCAGTGCTTGGATGTGCGGTCGTCGAGCTCGAGGATCACCGTGTACGGCGTCCTGATGACCCACGCCGAGCCTTCCTTGCGCACGCTGGCCTTCTCGGCCATCGCGTACGGCAGGATGTCCCAGTCCTGCTCGGCCACGGTCGACTCGGAGTAGAGGCAGACCCTCGGCGTCTGCCGGGCCGCCACCTGCCACAGGCGCAGCAGCTCCGAGCCGGTCTGCTGCGCCGTCGCGAAGCCGGCCTGTCCGGCGGGATGGACGGGCAGGACGTTGATGTCGATCGAAAACGGCTGGTTCAGGCGCAGGCCGCGGTAGCGCTCGCCGAGCGTCACGTAGCGCTCGGGCGGTTTGGACCAATCCAGGGCCGGGTCCTCGACTTGGAGCGTGGCCTGGCGGCGATCGACGGTCTCGATCGTGCCGGGCCCGTCGATGCCGAGCTGGTCCGACAGCTCCGGATGGCCGAGGACGTCGATCATGGTGACGATCGTCTCCCAGGGGCGGCCCCGCCCGCGGCTCACCTCGTCGACGGCGCCCAGGATCGCGCGCAGCAGCCGCCGGTTCTCGGTTCGGCGGTAGTCGTAGAAAGCCTTGAGTCCCGCGCCGTCCTTGGCCCAATGGAGCGGCGAGGAGACGTCGAACAGCTCGACCGGGTCGAAGCCGCTCTGCTTCTGAAAGCCCGCGCGCGCCTGCGCGGAGAACGGCGTGAACGACTCCGGGTGCTCGGGGCCTTGCGACTCGAAGGTGAGTTCGGCCACGTCGACGCCGTCCCAGTCGTTGGCGAGCAGGAAGCGCTTGAGGTCCTCCAGGGCCGTTTTCAGGCATTGCGGGTTCTGAAGGTCCATCAGAAAGCGCCAGTCCAGATGGGCGTCGGTCAACCGCGCGGTTTTCTCCCTCCACTCGGGATGGCGGTTCCAGAAGTAGTCGCTGACGTGGGGCCATTCCAGCCAGGCGTACACGAGGATGCCGTTCTGGTGCGCGACGCGGATGAGCCGCGCGTAATCGTAGCTGTACTTGTCGTAGAAGTGCCAGGCCGCGGCGTGCACCGCGCGGATGCCCGAGCGCCGCCAGAGCGGCACCAGACGCTCGATGCTGATGCTGTTGCGGTAGCCGGGATCGAAATACGCTTCGGCGCCTCGGCGCTTGAGCATGGGCCGAACGTGGAATTCGCTGATCAGCAGGTACGGCAGCCCCGGGAAACGGCCGTAGCCGCCGCCGGTCAGCGGGTCGTAGAGCGGCGCGAAATACAGGAAGCGGCCCTCGCCGAGCTGGCCGCCGATGACCAACGGATGGCCAAGATCGCGGTCGGCATAATAGACGCTGTCGTCCTCCACCGCCGGCGCCGCGACCCAGGGAACGACCGGATGGTCGGCCCAGCGGTTTTCCTCGTTCGCGAACACGCGGCTCGTGACGGAATTCACCGTGGAGGCCTCGCCCAAGCGCACGCCGATCGCGCGCGACAGCGGGCTCTCGCCGTCGGTCACGAGCGTGATGCCGCCCTTGACGGTACGCGCGATGCGCGCGGTCTGCTCGTCGGAAAGCATCTTGGCGGCTGCCGACGGCACGACCAGCAGCGTGAACGGATCGAAATCCTGCTCCGCCAGACGCGAGAGCTCGAGCTGCTCGACCGGGAAGCCCGCGCTATCGAGCGTTGCACGGAAGCTCTCCTGGTCCTTGGCCTGCTCGCCTCGCGCCTTGGGGTTCCAGAGCAGCACGGCCTGCACCGGCTCCTGCGCGACGCGGCCGGTCAGCGCCGCATCCCACCGGCGGTGGATCGCGGTGAAGTCGCCCTTGGCCAGCCTCACCAGCCGATTAAGAAGACCGGGCGGCATCGTCTCCTGGCGCAGCGCGACGTACGTCTGTCCCGGCGAGAGGTGGATCTCGCGGCGGAGCGGGCCGGACTCGGCCACTTCCGAGACCTTCTGCCGCGACGGCACCCCGTCGGCGCCGAGGACGCGCTCGACCAGGTAACCGCCGCTGCCGGAGATCTCAGCCGTGCCCCCGCGCGTGGCGACGATCTCGCCGGCCCCGTGCGTCATGTTGGGCAGGCGACGCACGTCGAAGAAGCGGAAGCCGCGCTGCTCGATGCCTCCGATCAAGGCGTCCAGGAGCTCGGGCTTGAGGAAGGGGTGGTAGAAGAAGCTCGCGTAGCCGTCGCGCACGACCCAGGCCGCCTCGGCCGCCTTGAGTATGGCGTCTGGCGTCGGGGTGTCCTGCGGGACGTAAGAGAGATCCTCAGGGATCACGTACTGCCCGTAGAGATCGACCACGGGATACGGGAACAGCTGGTCGGTGCCGAGCGAGTTCACGACGAGGCGGCGCTCGAACACCGTGTCGAAGTAGCGCCGGATCACGCGGTAGTCGAGCTCCGAGGCGGCGTAATGCGGCGTCTCCCAGGCGATCGGATAAAGGCCGGCCACCGCGGACTCGCGCAGCGCGTGCTCGAGGCGGTGGGCCACGAACGCGTCGGAGTCGTCGCGCACGGGGCGATCGGCGAAGTCGTCCCAGAACTCATAGTCGTCGGTCGTGACGCCGCGGCGCTGGTGCGTATAGCCGTGCAGGATCGGCGCGCCGCCTTGCTGCACGTATCTCTGGAGTTGGGCGAGCACTTTAGGCGTGTCGGCCAGGCGCAGATACAGCCGCTCGGTAGGATTGACGTAGGCCGGCACGAAGCCGAAAGCGAACGGGATCTTATGGCGCCGGATCACATCGAGGGTCGCGGAGAGCTGCGCGGGACGGGAGAGCGCGTTGATGTCCTCGATGCGCACGAGCGCCCGGTGGTCCTCAGCGTGGTCGATGCCCAGGATGTCGTGCAGAACGTCGGCAAAAGCCAGATACCGGTCGCCCTCGCTGGCGTAGGAGAACGGCGAGTCGGCCACGAGCCAGAAGCGCCCGCTCTGCACGATGTAGGGGACCCGCAGCGGCGTGCGGCCGGTGGCCCAGGCCAATACGCGGGCTTGGCGCGCGTCGGTGATGCGCATGATGTTGGTGTCGGGATCGCCCTTCTCGAGCGTGCGGCCTTTGTAGACGACGTGGTTCAACGGCGCGTTCTCGAAGAAGCGCACGTAGGCCAGCCCATGGCGGCGCAACGCGCCGTGACGGTCGAGTTGCCCGTGCTGATTGCCGAGCCAGCAGAACGGGCGGTCGATGCGCGGCGCGTCGCGCAGCAGCGCGTCGGGCACGCGGTAGTGCTTGCGGTAGACGATGCTAAAGACGGCATCGTAGCCCTTCCAGTCGCCCTCGCGGTACTCCTCGAGCGTGCGCAGCGTGCGCCGCGTCGTGAAATGGCCGAGCAGGTTGGCCACGTACAGCGCGTCGATGCGCGCGGGATTGGACTCTTGCTCGGGCCCTTCGTAGAGAACGAGCACGGAAGGCCCGTCAGCCAGCTGCGGCGCGGGCGCCGCCGCGCCGGCGCCGCGGGCCACGAGCGCTAAGGTCAGGAGAACAGTTCTAATCAAGGGAATCCAGGATTTGCTTGACGATGCGCTGCCCAGCGCGGCCGTCACCAAACGGGCTGCGGACCGCGCGGCGCCGGCCTTGCGCGAGGAATCGGCGCGCGTGGCGCAAGATCCTGGCCTGATCCGTGCCGGCCAAGACCGCCAGGCCCGTGCGCAACACCTCGGGACGCTCGGTGACCTCGCGCAGGATCACGACGGGCACGCCCAAGCTCGGCGCCTCCTCCTGGACGCCGCCCGAGTCGCTCAGAATCAGGTCGCAGGCTTTGGCCGTGTGGATGAAAGCCGGATATCGCATCGGCGGCGTCAGCAGGATGCGCGGGTGGCGCAGGTGCTTCTCAGCCGGACCGCGCACGTTCGGGTTCGGGTGGACCGGATAGACCAAGCGCAGCCGCGGATACTCGCTCAGCAGCCGCTTGACGGCGGCGAACACCTCGCGCATGGGCGCGCCGAAGCTCTCGCGCCGGTGCATCGTCATGATGACCTTCGGACCGTCGCAGGCCAGAAACCGCCGGAGCGGCGCCGGAAAGCCGGCCGGCGCACGCTTGAGCAGCCACTGCACGGCGTCGACGACGGTGTTTCCCGTGACGCTGATCTTTCGCGCGGGCAACCCTTCCGCGAGAAGGTTGGCTCGGCTCTCGCGCGTCGGCGCGAACATGAGGTCGGCCACGCGGTCGATCAAGACGCGATTGCCTTCCTCGGGGAACGGCCGCGTCAGGTCGAAGGAGCGCAACCCGGCCTCGACGTGTCCGACCGGCACGCGCTGATAGAACGAACAGAGCGCCGCGCCGAGCGCGGTCGTGGTGTCGCCCTGAACGAGCACAAGCGCCGGTTTCTCCTTGCGAAGCACCGGCGCCAGGCGCTCGACGGTCCCCGACAGGACCTGCGCGGGCGTCTGGTCGCGGCGCATGAGGTCGAGGTCGTAATCGAGCTTGAGCCCGAAGGTCTCGAGCATCTGGTCCATGAGCCCGCGGTGCTGCGCCGTGCCGACGACCGTCGCGCGCAAGCGCGCGGAGAGGCGCAGCGCGGCGACGACCGGCGCCATCTTGACGACTTCGGGGCGGGTGCCCACTACGACGAGGACGTTCGGGCGAGCCATTGAGGATGCGGCCATTCTAGTAAATCGGCCGGCTTGGCGAAGCGGCGAGCCGCGGCCGTGCGCCAAGCGAGGTGATATCGCGACTTGCCGGACAAGGCTTCTTGTCCTCCATCTCAACGAGTCTCCCTAGGGTGCGAGGTTCTTGCGGAGCGACCGGCAGATGCGGCGTGAAGCCGCGGCAAGGAGGTCCTCGGCGGACGGCGAGAAGGCCGTTGCGACCGCCCCGATCACGGGGATGACCCACGTCAGCCAGCGGCTCGGCCCGCCGACGCGCTGCTGCGCCGACCAGTGCACCTGGCCGGTGCGGGTATCGATGGCCCGAACGGCCAAAGCGACTTTCGCGGGGGGAAACATCAGCAGCCTTCGTGGCCGGTACTCGGTGACGGAACCCAGGATCACGACGTCCGCGCCGACGAGCTTCCCGAGTCCGGCGGCCTCGCCGGGGTGGATCAGGCCGCTGGTTCCCAGCTTCTGTTCTTCGATCACCTTGTCGATGGCGCCGCGGTCGATGACGTCATAGGCGTCCACCGAAAGGAGCTGCGCGGAGAACACCTCGGCGGCCACCGAGCCGGAGCCGGCCTGGCCGGGAGCGTCCTGGAAGCGCAGCACCGCGGCCCGGGGCTTCGCCCCGGGCGCCGGGCGGTGATTGACGAAGAGTTCCGGTCCGCAGCCCTCGGTCGCGAGGACCAGCGCCGCGAGGGTGAGCATCGATATCGATATCCGCGGAATGGAGCGCATCATTTCACCTCCGTCATCTCACGCAGGTGCTTCTCGGGAATCATACTCATTGCCTCGCGTATTCTTCCGCATAGGCGCGATATGGACAGGCCAATACAATAGATCCACGATACCGATAATATTCGCAGTCGGCAAATCCAGGGAGGGCAGCATGTCCATAGCCAAACGTTCGGTTGGAGTTCAGGCCATCGGAGTCTTTGCGATTTTGGCCGCAGTGGCGCTGGCGCCTTGCGCCGCATCGGCCGATGGGGACGAAGTCCACGCTTCCCAACCCGGCGTCACGATTGGCGGCCGGGCGGCGTATTACCGCCCCAAGGACGCCGATCACGGGACGCTGAACGGCGGCGCGCAGGTGCGGCTGCACATCACTTCGGTGATCGCCGTCGAGGGGTCCACCGACTACCGCCAGAACAAGTTCGGCGGCACGACGGTGGACATATTCCCCGTTCAGGCGTCGCTGATGCTCTACCTGTCGCCGAACTGGCTCATCTCCCCCTACATCCTTGGGGGCGTGGGCTGGTATTACACTCACGTCCAAGACGGCTCCACGACGAACCGCTACGGTCCCCATGCCGGCGCGGGCGTCGAGGTCGCTCTCGCCCGACATTGGACGATCGACGGCTCGTACCGGTATCTCTGGACTCAAAGCCTGGATGCTCCGACCACGGCGTCTCCTGCCGGAAAGAACTTCAGCGACAACGGCTTCATGCTGACCGCCGCGCTGAACTTCCGATTCTAGCATCAGTTCAGCAGGAGAAACCGTCAGCACCTATCCGCAGGAGGCTCACCCCATGATCATCAGCGCCGCCATCATAGCCGCAGCACTGACCTTGTCCGGCGCCGTCCGCGCCCAGGGCCAGAACCCGACGACTCCGCCCGCGAATGCGCCCACCGCCTCGGACGTCCAGAAGGACCGACAGCAGGTCCAGCAAACCAGCCAGGAGATCCGGAAGGACCGGCAGGAACTCAGCAAAGACGCCAAGGAGATCCGTGAGTTCAACGCCCATCGCGCCGACGTGCTGAAGTCCCTCGCCGCCAAGGAGAAGTCCGAGAGCGACGCCGTGAAGAACGACGCCAGCCAGACCGCCGAACAGAAGAAGGCCAAGCTCGCGGACATCCGCAAGAGCTACCGCGACCAGCGTCGCGAAGTCGGCCAGAAGTTCCACGCGGAGAAGCACCAGCTCAAGGCCGACGTCCGCAAAGAGCGCCAGGAGATCCGCGAGGAGCGGCAGCAGCTCCGAGAGGAGCGAGGCGCGATGCGCCGCGACGCCAAACAGAAGCACTAAGCGTCTCCGACGTCACCGGCTGCCCTGTCTGGGCGTCCATGCCGATTGTCAGCGGGCACGTGCAGGACGACGATTAGGAGGGGAAATGGACAAAACACTGGAAGTTAAGAGCCTGACCAAATGGCTCACGCTGCTGCTGCCCCTCTGTCTTTGCGTCGCGCTTATGACCGGCCACGCCCGCCCCTGCGCGTCTCAGGAGCTCAGGAGGGCGAGCACCGCGCTTCTCAGTTCGCCCAAGCCGTAACCTTCCTTGGCGCAGACCCAGGCGAGCTCCTCCGGTTTGAGGTCGAGCGCGCCGGCGGCCTCGAGCCGCCGGGCGGCGGCGCGGGACTTCTTGACCCGGTCGGTCTTCGTCGCGACCGCTCGCCACGGAAGGCGGTTCGCTTTCAGCCACTCCACCATCCGCAGGTCGAGCTCCGTCGGGCCGACTTCGGCGTCGATCAAGGCGAAGACCATGCGCAGGCTTGCCCGTCCGGTGAGGTAGCCCGTGATCATCGCTTCCCAGCTGTCGCGCTCCCATTTCGGGCCGGTGGCGAAGCCGTAGCCGGGGAGGTCGACGAGCCAGCGGTCCTTGCCCGCGTCGAAGACGTTGATCGTCCGGGTACGGCCGGGCCGGCTCGAGACGCGCGCGAGGTCCTTGACGCCGCAGACCGCGTTGAGCAGGGTGCTCTTGCCCACGTTCGAGCGCCCGACGAACGTCACTTCCGCGGCGCAGGGCCCCAGGCGGTTGGGATCGCTCTCGCTGAGAAGGAACTTCGACGCTTCAAGGGAGCGGAAATTGGCCGCCGTAAGGTCTCCTGGAGGCCAGCGCGACCAAGTCCGGCACGACGACAGCAGCTGCTTGGATGGGCCTAAGTTGAGTCTATCATTTAGGGAAGCGGTATCGGCTGAACGACGTTGGACGTCGAATCTCCCTAAAAAAGGGATATGATTGCGAAAGTTTCCACGGCCGAGGTGACCGGGACCGACGCTTTTCGCCCCCTTGAACCTCGGAGAGGGGATGTTTCACCAGGAGGACGCGAATAAATGAGAGGGACGACACTTAGTCTGTTTGTAGCCGCAGCTTTGCTGGCGCCTGCTTTCGCGCTGGCGCAAGAGCAAGGGACGGGCAATGCCGGGGGCACGGTCTCGACGGGCCAGACGGCCTCGACCGGCCAGACCCCGGACGCGGATCAGAAAGCCGCGGTGAAGGCCGCCCGCGAGCAGCTCAAGGCGGACCGGGAAGCGGCCAAGACCGCCTGCCAGCAGGCCGGCGCCGATTGCGACGCGGCGAAGACGAAACTGAGGGCGGACCGGGAACAGACGCGGTCGATGATGCAGGCGATGCGGAAATCGCGCCAGCAGCAGGGCGGCGACGAGCAGGGCCAGCGGGCCTCCGAGCGCCGGCCGCGGCGCGGGCAACGTCATCGCGGCGAAGGCGCCGACCAGGGCGGACCCGACCAGCAGGGCCCGCCGCCGTCGCGGACCCAGGTCGACCCGAGCGATAGGCCAGAAAGCCAGGCGCAGGGCGACCAGAATCCGGGACCTGCGCAAGGCGAGCGGCGCGGACGACATCCGGGACGCCGTCGCGGCGGCCCCCGAGGCCCTCAAGGCGGACCGCGGGGCCCTCAAGGCGGCCCGCCACCGGATGGCGGAGGCGAGCCTCAAGGCGGCAACTAAGGCGAATATCGCACAGAGCCCTTCCCGGGTTTGCGCCCGGGAAGGGCTTCTGTTTATCCAGGTCTTCTTCGACAAGCGGCTCTTCTGGCGGCGGGCTCAAGGGCGCCTAACTTGTTAGACTTAGACGCCGAAGGACGCCATGCCTACCGGGATCAAGCGGAGAAAAGAAACAGTCTCGGCACCAGGATCGTGGACGGCGAGTGCCGTGCATGCGGGCGCGCTCGCCGTCATCGTCATCGCTACGCTGGCGGCGTTCTGGCCTTCGCTGAGCGGTCAGTTCCTTAACTGGGACGACTACAAGTTCTACGTCATCAATCCCCATTACCGCGGGTTGGGCTGGGCTCAGCTGCGATGGATGTTCACGACGACCTACAACGGCCCGTATCAGCCGCTCGCATGGATCTCCCTGGCCTGCGATTTCCTCCTGTGGGGGATGGACCCGTTCGGCTATCATCTGACCAGCCTGGTCCTGCACTGCCTGGCGGCCGTCGTGCTATACGGCGTGATCCAGCAGTTGCTTGCCCTGGCGAGGGGTCCGGACGGCGCCCTGCGCGCGGCCTGCGCTGTCTTCGGGACCCTTGTCTTCGCCGTCCACCCTCTTCGCGTCGAGTCCGTGGCCTGGGTCTCGGAGCGGCGAGACGTCCTCTCAGGCCTCTTCTATCTGGCGACGATCGCGGCCTACCTGAAGGCCCAGTCCCAGCAAGATCGCGCCAAAGCGAGGCTTTGGCGCACAGCAGCCTTGGCGTCGTTCGTCTTGTCGCTGCTCGCCAAGGGGATGGGGGTCACCCTTCCAGCCGTCCTATTGGTCCTCGATGTCTATCCCCTTCGCCGCCTGCCGGCCGAGCCCAGCCGCTGGTTCTCGCGCGAGTCCCGGGCCGTTTGGTTCGAGAAAGCGCCGTTCGCGGCCGCGGCTCTGGCGGCGGCGGGCATCGGGTTCTGGGGCCAGTACCACGGCGGCGTCGTCAGGCCGCTGGTGTCCTATCGCCTCGCCCAGAGGACGGCTCAGGCGTGCTACGGCTTGGCGTTCTATCTGTGGAAGACGGCGGCGCCGGTCCGCTTGTCGCCCCTTTATCCTCTCCCAAGGAGCCTCGACCCGTGGATGTGGCCGTTCTTGGTCAGCGCCGCGGCCATGGCGGCGCTGGGCGCCCTCCTGTTCCGGTTGCGAAGGCGGCACCCCGAGGGACTCGCCGCCTTCGCTCACTACCTCCTCACTCTCTCTCCGGTCATCGGTTTCGTCCAGTTCGGCCCCCAGATCGCCGCCGACCGCTACAGCTACCTCTCCTGCCTCGCGGTCGCGGTGCTGGCGGCCGGCGGCGCCGAAGAGCTCTGCGGCGCCCTCGCGCCGCGAGCTTGGACGCCGGTGCTCGTCGCGCTCGCTCTAGCCGCCGGCGCGCTCGGCGGCGCCGCTCGCCGCCAGTCGCGGGTCTGGCACGACTCGCAGACGCTCTGGCGACAGGCCGTCGCCGCCGACCCGGAAAGCGCCGCGGCGCGCAGCAATCTGGCGAGCGCGCTCTTCGTCTCCGGGTCGCAGCGCGAGGCGGTGGATCTCTATCGCCAAGCGATCGTCCTCGACCCGGAGCTCGCGGAGACTCATACCAGCTTAGGCGCGGCGCTCGACAGCCTCGGCCGCGCTCGCGAGGCTATGGGAGAGTACAGGGAGGCGGTCCGCCTTGACCCGCGCCTCGCGGACGCGCGGGCGAACCTCGGAGCCGCGCTCCTGAAGCAGGGTATGGCGGCCGAAGCGGCAGCCCAGTACCGGGAAGCGGTCTCGTTGAAGCCGGAAGAGCCGCGGCTCCAGCACGAGCTGGGCGTGGCTCTTCTGCGCCTGCGCGAACCCGCCGCAGCCGCCGAGCGGTTCCGCGCCGCGGTCCGCCTCAACCCGGACTTTGCCGATGAGCTGTTCGTGATAACGCGGGAGCTCGTCCGCGAACGCAGGTTTGAGGACGCCGCCTTCTTGCTTCGGCAGGTCCTGCGCGACAGGCCCGAGCTGGTGATGGGGCATTACAACCTCGGCGTGGTCCTCGAGGACCAGCACAGACCGCTGGACGCGGTCGAGGAATTCAAGGCCGCCTTGGCGATAGACCCGCGGCTAAGGCCGAAAGGCTCGACCCCTTATCTGGAAACCGGGCTCCGGCGTGCCCTCGAGAAGCTGCAAGCGGCTAAACCTTAGTTTCGCGCTTCGATCGCCGTCACGGTCGCGGGGCCGAGGCCGCGGACCAGCGCTTTTCGCAGGGCCGTCCGCGCGCGGGCGTCGGCGCCGGCAAGCAGCTCCTCACCGACCTGCAGCTTCTCCAGCTCGCCCAGGCTTCCATCGCTCATCTGCGCGTCCGCCCAGCGGACCAGGGCGTCCACGTCGGCGGAATGATCGTAGGCGGCCAGCGCCTCCGCCGCGCGCAGCGCCGCCGCTTGCGCTTCGCGCGGGACCAGCTCCAGCCGGCCGCGCGCCGGGTCGAGCCGCACGACGCTCCCCTCGCGCAAGATGACGGGCGTGCGCGTCTCGACGCGTGCCAGGCGCTCGCCGGCGGCGAGCCGCAGCGTCTCGACGTTCAGCCCCGCCTCGGTCCATTCGGCCGAGGGGAGGACGAGCGTGGGCACGGCCGACGCCGACGCGTCGGCCTCGGAGCCGAAGCCGGAGGTGAAGACGACTCCGCGCGAAGCGGCGAGCGCCGCCTTGTCGGCGGGCACGGCGTAAGGCGACACGAAGATGGCGCCGCCTTGCCTCGCCTTGGCGGGGTCGTACGTCAGGCGCGCCGCCACCGGCCGGCCGCGGCCCTGAGCGAGCGTCGCCCCGCTCGCGAACGCGCCGCGGGCGCGCAGCGCGCGGCGGTCCAACAGAGCCGAGGCGTGAGCGAGTTGGGCGGCGAAGGCCCGGAGCTCGGCAGCCCCGACCCGGGGCTCGGCGGCCTCGGCATCGAGCGATTCCAAAAGACGCTTCGCGTCGATCGCCCGCGCCGCGCGGCCGGGCTCCGCCGACTCCACCGCCGCGAACAGGGGGGTATTTCCGCCCGGCTCGCGCAGCCAGCTTGCCGCAAGCCAACGCCCGGGGCCGAGGCGGCGCAGGCCGCGCTCCGCCACGAGGCCGCCGGCCAGACCGAGCGCCTCGGGCCTGAACGCCGACAGGCCGACCTCGCCTACGGCCGCCGCGAGCCGCGCCGCGGCGGCGGGGTCCGAGCGGACATGCTCGGCCAGCGCGGACAGGCCCGCCCGGCCTTGAGCGGCGCTGGTGCGGCCATCCGGCGCCAGACGCAGGTCGCCGCGCGCGAGCGCGGACTCGACCGGCCGGTTGAACCACAGCTCGATTGTCCTGCGGCCGATGGGCCACGAGGCGGGCACCTCGGCGAGGCCCGCGGTCCTCAAGGTGCGGTTCAGCGCCGGGCGGAGAGCCTCGCGCTCGCGGTCGCCGCCGCGATACTCGCCATAAGCCCGCGCCGTCTCCTCGGGCCGTCCGGGCTTCAAGAAAGGAAGAACTCCTTCACTCCTCATCGCGCCGGCGAGATCGCCGACTCGCCGGCCGATCTCCTCGCGGCTCGCCGCGCCCTCGAAAACGGCGGTCCTCGCGGCGTCGAACTCAAGCCCCGCGCGCAAGGCCGAGAGGAGCACGGGAACCCGCTCTTCCATCTCATCCGGCGTCGGCGCGCTGTGCTCGCGGTCGGCGGCGGCGGATACCATGCCGCCCTCGGCATGGACGGCCAAGCCCAAGTCATAGAGGGCCCTGGCGACGAAATACAACCGCGCTTGTCCGGCCTCGCCGCCCTGCGGCGAATAGAACCGCGCTCGGAGCATCCCTCCCGCGCGCGGAGAAGTCAGATCGGCGTAGAGCTCAGCGGCGCCGGCCGGGGAGTCGAGCCGCGCCCACAGGACTTGGTCGCGGACGACGAAGGAGCCGATGGGTTCGCGGGAGAGGGAGAACTGAGCCAGAGCGCGCCATGCGGGCGAGACCAGCTTGCCCTGCCTCGCGGCGGGCCGCTCCGAGAGGTCCAGTGCGGCCAGTTCGCCGCCCCCGGCGACTCGAAGCAAGGCGTTCGGCTGAATAAGGGCCCTGCGGCCGACGATGCCCTCGAGCCCGGCGGTCCGCGCCTCGGCGAGCGGAACCTGGACCGCAGGGTCGCGGTAGAGCCGCAGGCCGGCCCCGGTCTTCTGGTCGGCCGGGCCGACTTCGTAGCCGCCCGCGCGACGCGCGGGAGAGTAAAGGATGATCGGCTCGCTCGCATCCGCCCCGCGTCGCAGCGCGGCAAGAGCCGTGCCGTCCGCCTCGACGCGGAGCGCCGGCGCCAAGCGCGGCGAGGCGGCGGCCAAGCCCACGGTCTCGAGCGCTCGCCTCAAGAACGCCACGACCCGCCGCCAGAGGCCGCGCAGGCTGGCGCGGACCCAGTAGGTCGAGGCGGCCCATAGGCTTTCGAGCATCGAGTCGCCTCGCGCGCGATGCTCGCGGAAGATCGCCCGCGAGCCGGAACCCGCGGGCGGCTCGAGACGGAAACCGGAGCGGAGGGGGTCGTCGAATGTCCAGTCCAGGCGAGGCGTCTCGGCGCCCTCGACGGCGAAGCTGCGCGCGAGCGTGTAGGGCACGGGCTCGACCGTCGTGCTCTTCGAAGAAAGCCCGCGGATCTCGGCGCGCAAGCGCGGCGGCGAAGCCGCATCCCCGTTCTCTTTCACGAAGCGCACTTTCGGCGAGGTGCCCGCATCCCCGGCGGCGGCCGCCTGCTGCAGTTGGGCCACCGCGGCCTTCAGTTGATCCGCGTTCGAGAGGCTGGGGAGCCCCGACAGATAGGCGGCCGCGTTCCAGGAATCGATGGCTTTCTCCACGACGCTCAGCCGCTTGCCCTTGAGCGCTCCGGCGTGCGCCTGCTCGATGGCATCCTGGGCCACCCCGCGCAGAGCCTGCTCCGAACGCTGGCCGGCGCTCGCGTTGAGCTTCTCGATCTCGGCCTTCCCCTCGGCCTGGGCCAGCTTGTCGGCGGCGATAGAGGCGGCGTACGAGTAGAGCGCGGGGGCGTCGGTGGGCGCGGCGGATTCGGCGATCGTTCCCAGCTTGCGGACCTGCTCGATCGGAGCGAGGCCCTGAAGCTGGCGCGCCGTCCCTTCCTCAATAGGACTGCCCTCCGCCAGCGCCGGCCGGCCGGTTTGAGCGTCGTAGAGGCGGTACAGCGTCGAGCCGACGGCTCCGCCGGCTCCCTCGATCTCGGCCTTCTTCGCGCCTTGCAGAGCCTGGACGGTGACATCGAGGTTGCGCACCGGGCCTGCGCCCGGGCCGCCTTCCGCTCGCTGCGGCGCCGCCGGGAGGACCCGCCGCGTCCCGTTTTCCGCCGCGCGCGGCGCGGGGCCTTCGCTCGGGCTCGCGATCTCCGCCGGAACGTTCGGTTCGACGGGCGAGACCATGGCCGCGGGGCTGGTCCGGCCCGCGGCCTCGGCTCGCCCCGCGGTAGCCGCGGAAGCGGGCGCGTTCGAAGAGGGGGAGCCCGCTATAGAAGACGGCGTTCCCGTCGGGCCTTGGAAAGTGGGCGACAACACCGGCAGGAGCGTGGGCGAGGGGACGATGGGCCGAAGCGTCACATCGGCGGGTCCGACGGAGCCCGGGCCGACGCCGCCGGGAGCGGCGCCGGGCACCGCGATGGGCACTCCGCCTCCGGGAGACGGCTGTACCATCGGCGTCGGGATGTCCTGCGCCCGGCAGAGGATCGCAGCGAGCATCGCAGCCACGACCATCAAGGCGCGCATCGCCTTGATTATAGTGCCGCTCACCGCGCCGCGTCCAGTGCCGTGGAGACCCAGCCGCTGAGGGCCGAAGGTCCCGCCATCTGCGCGCACTCGCGTCCTCGGATTCCGTCGAGCGCGGAAAAAATCACGTGCCGAATGTTGCCGCGCGCACGGGCCAAACGGCCCAGCAGAGCCGTGGGCCCTAAGACTAGGGATGGAGTTCCGAAAGTCTCAGGCGTTCAAAAACGGGCGGTACTACAATTCTCGCAGACCCATGGACAGCAAGAACGATCCGAAGTCGCCAGCTCCCTCCTTGCTCAAGTCCTGGGGCAAGCGCATGGCAAAAGGCAACGTGCCCATGATCCCGGTCTTCGTGGGAGGCGCTTGGAGCCTGCAAGTTCAGCGAGGCAACAAGCGGATCCTGCGAGTCGAGGTCTCGGGCAAGAAGTCTTCGGCCGGCGAAAACTAAGGGACTGGCGGCTAGGCAAACCTGCCTGAAAAAGGGCAGGCATTGATAAGGCTCTGAGTCCGCAGAGGACTCGGAGCGACCCCTCCCGGAGTTCCCCCGGGAGCACGGGCAGGTGGTTCGCTCCCTGCGCCATCCACCTGCAGTGACGCCGATTTTTTCTCGACCTGCCTTCAAGACCGGTCATTTCCGAAGAATTAGGTAAGATACAGCCTCTAAAAAAGGAGGACCCATGAGCCGGTTATTGTTCGCCGCCCTGTTCTGTTTGGCTCTTTCGGCGCCGCTCGGCGCCGACGAGCATCAGCACGTCGCCCAGGCGCCCGCGACCGCCGCCGCACAACCGCCCGCCCAGCCGGAGACCGGCGTGCGCGAGCTGGCCGCGGTGAACATCGAGTTCAGGGGCACGAAGGTCTGGGTGCCTTCGACCTTCATCGTCAGGAAGGGGGAGAAGGTGCGGCTCACCCTCATCAACAACGCCCCTTCCGGGGTGCACGGCTGGGCCTGCGACGAGCTCAACATCAAGGTCGCAGTGAACAATGACGAGAAGGACAATAAGAAGGTCGTCGAGTTCACGCCGACCCGCACGGGCCTCTTCCGCACTTACTGCCACCTGCACCCCGCCCACATCGGCGGCGAGATACTGGTGATCGACTGACCCCCCGCGTTTGATACACTCAAACGGATGGCCGCCGAAGATTCCAACCTGCGCTTGAGGCTTTACGCCTCGCTGGCGTTGAACGGCCTCATCGTCGCCGCCGAGTTCGTCGCCGGCGCCTTGACCAATAGCGTCGGCCTGATCACCGACGCCTCGCACAACCTCATCGACCAAGGCGCGCTGTCGTTGACGCTGTACGCCCACATCCTCGCCGGCCGTCCGGCTGACCCCCGCCGCACCTTCGGCTACCACCGCGTCGGCATCCTCGTCGCCCTCTTCAACTCGCTCCTGCTCATCCTGGCCTCGGTGGCGCTGAGCGTGTTCGCGATCCAACGACTGCTCCACCCCGAGCCCGTCGCGGGGCTCTGGGTGATGGGCGCCTCCCTCTTCGCCTTCGCCGCCAACTTCGGCGTCGCGATGCTGCTCAAGCGCGCCGCCGAAGACGACCTCAACATCCGGGGCGCCTTCTGGCACATGCTCGCCGACGCGTGGGTCTCCTTCGGCGTGGCGGCGGCCGGGCTGATGATCCGCCTGACGGGCTGGAACATCCTCGACCCCTTGCTCAGCCTCGTGATCGTCCTAGTGATCCTCAAAGGCGCCGCCGGGATCCTGATCGAGTCCGCCGAGGTGCTGATGGAGGGCGCGCCGACCGACCTAGAGGCGGACCGCGTGGCCGCCGTGGCTCAGTCGGTCGCGGGCGTCAAGGACGTCCACGACGTGCATTCCTGGGCGCTCACCCCGCGGCTATCCATGCTGACCTGCCACGTGACGGTGGATGAGAAGAGCTTCACCCCGCAGATATTGAAAGCGGTGCGCGAGAAGCTGGAGAAGGAATGCGGCGCCCACCATCTCACCGTCCAGGTAGAAACGACCTGCTGCCATCCCGAGGGGCCGCACTGCGACCTTCCGCGCCTGCACCGGCGCAAGAGCGACTAGGTCAGTCGCCCAGGAGCGAGCCGAAGTAGATCTGGTTGGTGGAGCCCGCCGAGGCCAGGCGCCGCTGCATCTCGCTGATCGTGACGACCGCGCCGGTGTGCGGCGCCTCAATCACCTGATCGTCTCCGACGAAGCCGATGACGTGGTGGACCTTGCTGCCGGGATGGGCGAGGAAGACCAGGTCTCCCTTCTTCATGTCCCCGGAGCTCGCCAGCCTCATAGAGGCGCGATACTGGTCGTTAGCGGTGCGCGGCGGCGCCTCCTTGACGCAGCCCGACTCGATCATCGCCGTCTGGATGAGGCCCGAGCAATCCACGCCGCTGTGCGAGGTGCCGCCCCAGACGTACGGGACGCCCTGGAAGCTCTCCATCGCCTTGACGAAAGCCTCGCGGCACGTGCCGGCCGGCAGGTCCTTCGGCGCCGGGCGGGCGACCTTCACGTCCGAGGTGAAGCTGTTGACGACCTGATGGGTGACCTGATTGGTGCGCGCGCCGCGGACCCAGCCCAAGGTGTTCTGCCACGTCCCCGAATCCTCGTTATACTCGCGCCGCGGCACCTCGACCATGTACCAGTGGACGTGGTCCACGTCCTTCTCACCCAGGACCTTGACCGTCTCGCCGCGCAGCAGCTGGGTGAGGCGGATGCTGTCGATGTCGTCGCCGTTGCGAGGCTGGGCCAGCACGTCGATGCCGTCTTGGTCGACGTAGAGCGAGTACTGTATCGGCTTGTCCGCGAGGCTGTCGCGCAAGCCGGACCTCGCGTCCGCGAGGATCGAAGAGGGGTCCTGGGCGCTGAAGTCCTGCTGGGCGCGGGCCGAGGCGGCGAGCGCCAAAGAGAACGCGGCGGCGGCGATCAGCGAGCTCTTTGTCTTGGTCATGAGGATAGGCTACTGCCGCTCGCTTGGAGATTCTGGGGTCTTTGGGGCCCATGGAACCTAGGCCCCAAGACCTACGCCGTCTGGGCCCAAGGACCTAAATGCTGCTTGCATCGGCCCGAGCCCGGCTGACGAAAGGGGATGGCCCCCCCGGGCGGCCCCGAATCCCGAGCCGGTTCGAGAATGCTAATATTCCCATCCGATGGCCACTGCCGCCGACAGCGGAAGGCCGGCGGCGCAGGCTCCAGCCGCGCCGCCTCGTCCTGGCACATCCGACGCCGAGATGCTCGAGATCGGCGCCGTCGCTGCTGACGTCGCGCTTGCGCGCCTCGGTTCCTCCGACAAGGGACTGGACGTCGAGCAGGTGCTGGAGCGCCGCGAGCGCTGGGGCCTCAACGAGGTCGAGCGCGCCGCGAAACTCGGCTTCTTGGGCGAGATCTACACGCGCTCGAAGAACCCTCTCGTCATCCAGCTCTTGGTCATCGCCGGCGTCTCCTTCGCCATGGGAGACCTGCGCGCGACGACCGTCGTTGGGATCATGGCGGTGCTGAGCGTGGCGCTGGGCTATATCCAGGAAGCCCGCTCGGGCAAGGCGGTCGAGCGCCTCCTCGCGATGATCAAGACGACCTGCGACGTCGTGCGCGAGGGGCGGGAGGTGGAGCTCCCGCTCAAGGACCTCGTCCCGGGCGACATCGTCATCCTCGGCGCAGGCTCGATCGTCCCAGCCGACCTGCGCCTCGTCGTCAGCAAGGACTTCTACGTGAGCCAGGCCGCGCTGACCGGCGAGTCCATGCCGGTCGAGAAGCACGCCGGTCCCGTCGAGACCGCGGGCAAGAGCGCCATCGACCTGCAGAACCTCTGCTTCCAGGGCTCCAATGTCTTGAGCGGCACGGCGCGGGCGGTGGTCGTCCAGACCGGCTCGCGCACCTACTTCGGCTCCATCTCGCAGCAGCTCGCGGCCCAGCGCGTCCTGACCAGCTTCGACCGGGGGATCGAGGGCTTCACATGGCTCATGATCCGCTTCATGGTGGTCATGGTCGCGGCCGTCTTCCTGATCGTCGGGCTGACGAAGCACAACTGGATCGAAGCCCTCCTCTTCGCGACGAGCGTCGCCGTCGGCCTCACCCCCGAGATGCTGCCGATGATCGTGACGGTCAACCTTTCCAAGGGCGCGCTCGCCATGTCGCGCAAGAAGGTCATCGTCAAGCGCCTCAACTCGATCCAGAACTTCGGCGCCATGGACGTGCTGTGCACCGACAAGACGGGCACGCTGACGCAGGACCAGATCGTCCTCGAACGGTACGTGGATGTGACCAACCGCGAGTCGGAGGACGTGCTCCGCTACGCGTACATGAACTCCTATTACCAGACCGGCCTGCGCAATCTCCTCGACCGCGCCGTCCTGGCCCACAGCGACCTCGACGTCGAGCGGACCTGCCGCAAGGTGGACGAGATCCCCTTCGACTTCCACCGCCGGCGCATGTCGGTCGTCATCGACTACGAGGAGGAGCACGTCCTCATCTGCAAGGGCGCCGTCGAGGAGATGTTCCACGCCTGCAGCCGCTATCAGGTCGACGACGAGGTGCACCCGCTGATCGACATGCTCAAGCAGGACCTGATGGAGGAGTTCGAGTCCCTGAGCTCCGACGGCTTCCGCGTAGTCGCCATCGCCTATCGTGAGTTCCCGCGCACCAAGGAGGTCTTCTCGGTCGCCGACGAGACGGACCTCGTGCTGCTCGGCTACCTTGCCTTCTTCGACCCGCCCAAGGACTCGGCGGGGGCGGCGCTCGAGGCCCTGCGCAAGGCGGGGGTCTCGACCAAGATCCTCACGGGCGACAACGCGCTGGTGACCCAAAAGGTCTGCCGCGACGTGGGCCTGCCGATCGGGACCCTCGTCACCGGCGATCAGCTCAACGGCCTCACCGACCCGCAGCTCACCGAGCTCGTCGAGAGGTCCACCGTCTTTGCGCGCCTGAGCCCCATGCAGAAGGAAAGCATCATCCGCGCGCTCCAGCGGGCGGGGCACGTCGTCGGCTTCTTGGGCGACGGCATCAACGACGCGCCGGCCATGAAGACCGCGGACGTGGGCATCTCGGTGGATACCGCGGCCGACGTCGCCAAGGAGTCGGCCGACATCATCCTCTTGAAGAAGAGCCTGCTGGTCCTCGAGGACGGCATCATCGAGGGCCGCAAGGTCTTCGGCAACATCATCAAGTACATCAAGATGGGCGCCAGCTCGAACTTCGGCAACATGTTCAGCGTCGTGGGGGGGAGCTATTTCCTGCCGTTCCTCCCCATGGCGCCGATCCAGGTGCTCGTCAACAACCTCCTTTACGATTTCTCGCAGCTCGGCATCCCGGCCGACCGGGTGGACGAGGAGTATCTCGAGAAGCCGCGCAGGTGGAACATCGACGCCATCAAGAAGTTCATGTTCTGGATCGGGCCGATGAGCTCGATCTTCGACTACACGACGTATTTCCTGATGCTGTACTTCTACCGCTGCGCCCTCTTCGCGAAGACGGCGGACGCGGCGCTCAAGGCCCATTACGAGAGCCTGTTCCACACCGGGTGGTTCGTCGAGTCCTGCCTCACCCAGACCCTGATCGTGCACATCATCCGCACCAACCGCATCCCCTTCATCCAAAGCTCCGCGAGCCCGGCGCTGACCTTGACGACGCTCGCCGTGATGGCGGCGGCGTCCTTGCTGCCGTATTCGCCGTTCGCGAACTATCTCGGCCTGACGCCCCTGCCGATGTCCTTCTGGGGCTGGATGGCCGTCACGTTGCTAACCTACTCGATCATCACCCATTTCATGAAGACCCGGTTCATCAAGTGGTATGGGGTGGACTAAATGAAGAGCCTCCTGAACGCGCTGAAAGAAGGCCGGCTGCTGGAGCTGCCGGACACCGACAAGGAGAAATCGCTCGTCTACCTCGCGCACCTCATCGAGGCCATCCCCGACCTTGGCGTGGGCGTCGACCTCGTCGAGGCGATGCTGGCCCGGGAGAAGGCGTCCAATACCGCGCTCGGCCACGGCGTGGCCTGCCCGCATGTGCGGGCCTCGGGCTCGGGCGAGCTGTTGTGCGCCGCCGGCTGGAGCCCCGTGGGGATCGATTACGGCGCGCCCGACAAGAAGAAGGTGCATCTCGTCTTGATGTACTTCATCCCCGACGCGCAGAAGAACATGTACCTGAAGGAGGTGTCGTCGCTCGCGGCGGCGATCCAGCGGGCGGGGGACATCACCCCCATCGCCACAGCCGAGGGTCTCACAGCCGTCCGCGAGCGCCTGCTCGATTGGGTGTCGGCGGCCATCGAAAGCAGCATCCCCGAAGCTAAAGCGCGCATGATACGGCTGGAGGCGCGCCAAGCCGCGGCGGAGGCGGCGCCCGTCGTCGTCAGCGCCGTGCCCCTGGTCCAAGTCGTGCCCCTGCGCATCCTGGTGTTCGCCGACGCCAAGCCCGTCGTCCTGTCGCAGAACCATGAGCTCGTACAGGCGCTGGAGAAGGACAGCGGCATCGCATCGAAGCTGCAAGCGCAAGCGCAGCTCGAGATCGGAGGCTTCAAGCTTGTATGCCAATCCGCGACCCAATACGACGGAGGCCGCGCGCTGTACGAGTATCTTGCCATCAAAGTCTGATCGCGCTCGCCCCTGACCGGGGCGGCATCGTGCCTGCACTCCGAATTCCAGATTCAGGAGCCCATTAATGAAACCGACCAAAGCCTATGCCGCGCACAATCCCGCCGCCGCACTGCAGCCGTTCGACATCCAGCGGCGCGAACCAGGGCCTAAAGACGTCGAGATCGAGATCGCCTATTGCGGCGTCTGCCATTCCGACATCCATATGGCCCGCAACGAGTGGAGCTTCACGCAGTATCCGGTCGTTCCCGGCCACGAGATCGTCGGCCGGGTGACGAAGACCGGAGCGAAGGTCCGACGCTTCAAGGCGGGCGACGCCGCGGCCATCGGCTGCCTGGTGAACTCCTGCCGCAAGTGCCCGAACTGCAAGGCGGGGCTGGAGCAGCATTGCAAAGAGACGATCCTCAGCTACAACAGCAAGGACCGAGACGGCACGATCACCTACGGCGGCTACCTACTGTGCGCGGGCATCACGACCTATTCGCCGCTCAAGCGCTTCGGGGTCCGCAAGGGCTCCCGGCTGGGCGTCCTCGGCCTCGGCGGCCTGGGGCACATGGGTGTGAAGATCGGCGCGGCGCTGGGGGCGGAGGTCACCGTCCTCTCGCACTCGGCCGGCAAGCGCGCCGACGCCAAGCGCCTCGGCGCCCATGAGTTCGCGCTGACCTCGGACGCCAAGCAGGCCGCCGCGCTGGCCGGCCGCTTCGACGTCATCCTCGACACCGTGAGCGCCGACCACGACATCACCGCCGCGCTGGGCTGGCTCAAGATCGGCGGCACCGTCGTGCTCGTCGGCGCCTCGCCGAAGCCGCTCGCCCTCGGCGCCTTCGCGCTCCTAGGGCGCAAAGCGGTGGCAGGATCGCTCATCGGCGGCATCGCCGAGACGCAGGAGATGCTCGACTTCTGCGCCCGCCGCAAGGTCCTTTCCGACGTCGAGGTTGTGCCGATCCAAAAGGTCAACGAGGCCTACGAGCGCACGATCCGCGGCGACGTCCGCTATCGCTTCGTCATCGACCTCAAATCGCTGTGACCACCAGTGATACGGATATCCTATATGGTTGTATATAGGATTCTTGACTTATCATATCTCTGTGTATTAGGATAATACCATGGTCAAGCTTCTGGCGGTCTCTCCCGTAGGCGCCAACGGTCAGACGGTGGTCCCCGCCGCCATCCGGCGCATGTTCGGCATCGCCCCGGGGCGCAACCTCGTGGGCTTCTACCTCGACGGCGGCCGCGTCGAGATCGCGCCCGTGAGCGTCGTGCGCAAGCGCGCGGTCGCCCCCGGCGGCGCGGCTCCCAAGAAGGCCGGCGCGCGCCGCTAGCCCAACTTCCGCAACGAGCTCCGTTCGCGGGCGAGTTTCGTCCTGAGTCGTAGCGTCGTCCCGTCTGAGCGCCGGCCCCGCCGCGTTGAAAAACGTGATGTAGTGCCAACCTTGGGTCTTGCGGTCCCCGGCGAGGAAGTG
>JAPLKK010000119.1:0-58241 GCA_026388115.1 Elusimicrobiota bacterium
CGCTTCGGCGTCCTCCGACGCCGGCGGAGAGGTCGGCCGTGCAGGCCGCCTACCTCAAGCGCCTGCCGCGCGAGGTGAGCGCGGCGGTCAGGGAAGGCCGCTACGAGCTCGTGCCGGGGATCGGGCGGCTGCTCGAGGCCCTGAGCCGCAAGCGCGACGTGCTCGTCGGCCTGGGCACGGGCAACATCGAGGACGGGGCGCGGCTCAAGCTGCGGCCGTCGGGGCTCCTTCGGCATTTCGCCTTCGGGGGCTATGGCTGCGACGCCTATACGCGCGTGAGCCTGCTGCGCCGCGCCGTGCGGCGCGCCGCCGCGCTGGCCGGAGCCGGCATCCCCCCCGAGCGGGTCTTCGTGATCGGCGACACCGACCGCGACGTGAAGGCCGGCAAGGCCGCGGGCTATCACACGGGCGCCGTGCTATGCGGCTTCGGCGAGGCGGACAAGATACGCAAGTCCCGCCCGGACCTCATCGCCAAGGACTTCCGCGATCCAAAGCCCTGGCTCCGCTGGATCCTCGCCTAGCTCTCCCTCCCCCCTTGTGGGGGAGGGCTGGGGTGGGGGGTATCGGCCTTCGAACGCACGCCCCTCGTCGAAGATTTTACATTTCAGGGCTTGCGCCCTATACAGGCGGCTGTTACACTGGGAATGGAGGCGCCCTGGCTGGTTTCTCGACGGAGCCGGGGGACAGCGAACAGTACGACGAGCATGGCCGACAGCTCTTCCTCAACGGACGCTACGAGGAAGCGCTAGAGGCGTTTCGCGAAGGAGTCAGGCGTTTTCCGAACGACGAAGATCTGATGCTCGGCGTGGGCATGTGCCAGGCCCGCCTGGGCAACGTGATTCCGGCCGTAGAGACCTTCGAGGCTCTGCGCGCCAAGCGCCCCGACTGGGGCGACGTGCTCCTTGGGCTCACCGACGCGTACCTGAAGCTCGGCCGCGTCACGGCCGCGGTGAAGACCTCCGAGGAAGCCACCCGAAACGAGTCCGACGGGGCCTTCGTGCATGAGGTAGCGCGCCTGTTCTTCGACCACCGGCGCTACGTTCACGCCGAGCGGCTCTACCGTAGAGCGACGCAGCTGGAGCGGAAGTTCCCCCCGGCGCACCTGGGGCTCGGGGCGTGCATGCACAAGCTCGGCAGGATCGCCGAGGCGGAGGCGGAGATCCGCGAGGCGATCCGCCTCGATCCCGAGTACTGGCCGGCGTACCAGTATCTGGGCAACCTCCTATACGAGCAGGACCGCAAGGAGGAAGCCCGCCAGGCGCTCGACCGCGTGCCGCTGGACACGACCTGGCATCGGCTGGCCCTGGAGCGGCTGGCGAGCCTGTCTCCCAAAGACCGGCCCAAGCGCCGCACCCTGGAGGCCATGCTGCGCCGCTCGCCGCGGCGCGCTCCGCGAGGCGTCAAGGAAATGCTGGCGCAGCTCGAGAAGCAGTTCGACAACAGGAAGTCGCCGCCGAAAGAAGAATAGGCGGACCAGTCTCAGCGGACGTTTGCGGCCTCGCTCGCCCGTACGCGGGAGCGAGGCCGCCCCTTACCCGCGCCGAGCCTCTTTGTCGAAATCGGCCTGCGCCATGATCCTGACGAGCTCGTGGAAGGTCACCCTCGGCTTCCAGCCGAGCTTCCTCCTGGCCTTCGAGTAGTCACCCCGAAGGATGTCCACTTCGGCGGGACGAAAATACTGCGGATCGATCTCGATGATCGCCTTGTTCGTCTTGCGGTCGACGCCCTTTTCCTTGGCGCCCTTGCCTTTCCAGCCCAGCTCGATGCCGAGCTGCCCGGCCGCCTCCTCGACGAACTCGCGCACCGAATGCGCCTCGTTGGTGGCGATCACATAGTCGTCCGGCTCTTTCTGCTGGAGCATGAGCCACATCGCCTCGACGTAATCCTTCGCGTAGCCCCAGTCGCGCTTCGCCTCGAGGTTGCCGAGGAATACTTTGTCCTGCTTGCCGAGCTTGATGCGGGCCAGGCCGCGAGTGATCTTTCGGGTGACGAAGGTCTCTCCGCGGCGTTCGCTCTCATGATTGAAGAGGATGCCGTTGCAGGCGAACATGCCGTAGCTCTCGCGATAGTTCCTTGTGATCCAATAGGCGAAGACTTTGGCGACACCATAGGGCGAGCGCGGATGAAGCGGCGACGTCTCGTTGAGCGGCAGCTTGCGCGCCTTCCCGAATATCTCGCTCGAGGATGCCTCGTAAAACCGCGTCTTCAATCGGGTCTCGCGGATCGTGTCGAGGATCCTAAGGGCGCCCACTCCCGTGACATCCGCGGTGTACTCCGGAAGGTCGAAGCTCACCCGCACGTGGCTTTGTGCCGCCAGATGGTATATCTCGTCGGGCTCCAGCTTTTCGAGAAGCCGGCTGATGCTGCTGCTGTCGCAAAGATCCCCCATATGCACGAACAGCCGCACGCCGCGCAGGTGCCGGTCTTGGAAGATGTGGTCGATGCGGCCGGTGTTGAAGCTGCTGGAGCGCCGGACGACGCCGTGCACCTCGTACCCTTTCCCCAACAGGAACTCCGCAAGATAGGAGCCGTCCTGCCCGGTGATGCCGGTGATGAGTGCCTTCTTCATGCCGAGTGAACCTCCAAGGCCGGAAGAGGGAACACCAGCCTGCCGCCGCTTCGAAGATACGCGCGCTCGCGCTCGATGATGCCGTCCTTGAAATGCCAGGGCAGGACCAGGAAATAATCGGGCTTCATGGCACGAGCCTCCCGTTCGCTGATGATCGGGATCCCCGAGCCCGGCGTGACGCGGCCGAATTTATCCGGGTTGATCTCCGCGATGAAAGGCACATCCGCCCTCGTAAGGCCGCAGAACTGGAGGACCACGTTTCCCTTGGTGGAAGCGCCGTAACCGAACACCCTCTTGCCGCTTCGGTTGACCTGTCGGACGAACTTCCGCAATGCGTCCCGGCTGGCCGACACCCGACGCCTGAAATCGCGGAACGCCCGGAGCGTCGAAAGCCCCCTTCGATCCTCTCTCCGAAGCAAGTCATCGATCATGGCGGACTCTTCAACGCGGCGCGAGTCCGATCTCGCCAATGTAACAGAAAAACTCCCCCCGTTGACGGGGTTGATCTCCACGTCAATGATCTTCAAGCCGAGCCGGTCCGTCATCCACTTGATCTGCCTGAGCCTGTAGTATTCCAGGTGCTCGTGGCAGATCGTGTCGTAGGCGTTCATGTCGAGCATGGACGGCAGATAGCTCTGCTCGAGCACCCAGATTCCGTCATCGGCCAGGACCTCCCGGACCTGGCGCATGAAGTCCATGGGCGACTCGAGGTCGTAGAACATGGCGATGGACGTGATGGCCTTGGCCTTCTTGCGCCCGAACGCTCGAGTGATGAGCCCGGCCGAGAAGAATCCCGGAAGAAGCCGAACGCCGGGCGGATAGAACCGCTTGAACTTCCCGCCCACCGGATCGACGCCGGCCAAGCGCAGCCCTCTCTTCGGATAGGCCCCCAGGAGCGTGCCGTCATTGCTCCCGATGTCCACGACGAGGTCGCCCCGGACGAGCGGAACCGCCCGCAAGATCCTATCCACCTTTGACCGAAGGTGCTCCACCATCGATCTATTGAGGCCCGAGCGGTATCCGTAGTTCTTGCCGTAAAGCTCCTTCTTGCCCACCGAGTGGCGCAGCTGGACCAGGCCGCAAGCATCCCGGCGGGACGATGCGCGGCACAGGACCAACTCCAAGGGCGCAACGCTTACCCGCCCGCCCTTGGCCGGGAAGACGCCCGTCAGCGCCTGCCGGCCAAGGTCCATGACGGGATCCAGCATCGGGTTCCCGCAAATCCGGCAGGCCTTTATTTCGGTAAAGGACATGGGGCGATCCGCAGACTTTTCGCGCCAAAGGCCGTCCGCGCCGACAGCTCGAACAGAAACCCCAGGCTCCGCGTCGCGTCCGCCCAAGTCATCTTCGAGCGGCCGCAGCCGCGGGCCGGCAGATCGATGGGGATCTGTCGAACAGAAAACCCGTTCAGCTTCAGCAGGTGCAAGCTCTCGAAAAAGAACGAATAGGTGCGCGATCGGGCCAGCTCGAACACTTCACGCGGTATCCGATCGAGCCGGTAAAGACGGTAAGCCCCCGTCGCGTCTTCTTCCAGGCCCAGGAATCCTCGCGTTAGGAAATGCGCCGCATTCGTCAGCGCTTTCCGAAAAAGGTTCCAATCCCCAAGGCTCTCGCCTCGCAGGTAACGCGACCCGACCACGACGTCGCAGTCGCGGGCCGCCGCGAGGAAGTCGGGGATGTATTTGGGCGAATGCGTGAAATCGGCGTCCATCGTGACGAGCGCGCTATAGCCGTGGTCGTACGCCCAGCGGATGCCCTCCCGGTGCGCGCTGCCGATGCCGAGCTTACCGGAACGGTGCAGCGCCCGGACATTAGGGTGCTCGCGCGAAAGGCGGTCAAGGGTCTCTCCCGTGCCGTCCGGCGAGCAGTCGTCCATGAAGACGATGTCGGCGTCGAGCTTCAAGGCCCGCAATTCGCGGCAGAGATTCTCGACGTTCTCCTGCTCGTTGTAGGTGGGGATGAAGATGGCGATCTTCGCCGGGGAGGGAGTCACGGCCGCTTTAGGCTCAGTTCCTTCACTTTTTCCGCGATGCGCGCAGCCGCCTGCCCGTCGCCGCGGAAGAACAGGAGCTCGAGGGCGCGGCGTCGCAGCTCCATCGTCGGTTGAAAGAGCGCGGGGTCCTTGGCGAACCGCAGCAGGGCCTCGCGCAGGGAGGCCGGGGAGGCGAAGCGCGGGATCTCGACGGCCTCGGCGAGCCCTGAGCCGAAATAGCCCGCCGGCAGCCATTGCCACACCGGCTTTCCCGCGATGAGCGCCTCCTCGCCGACGGTCGAGTAGCTCACGAGGATGAGGTCCGCGCGCGCCAGGTCCTCGTCGAGGGTCCCGCCGGTGACCCCGATCTCCTTCGCGAGCCTCCGGAACCGCGGCCGCTCCTCGATGCGCGTGAACGGGTAGTTCCTGCATTCGAGCCGCACGCCGTCCGCGCCGCGAGCCGCGATGCAGGCCGCCTCGATCATCTCGATCTCGATGTCGCCCTCCAGGCTCAGCGCCAGCAGGACGGTGAGCGGGGAGCGGCGCGGCGGCAGGGCGGCGGCCGGCTCGCAGATATGATCGTAGCGCGCCGAGCCCGTCAGAAAAACGTTCTCCGGACGATGCCCGGACTCCTCGTATACGGCCTTCCCAGCGGCGCCGGCGGCAAAAAGGAAGCTCGGCTTCGGAGCGGCACAGCCATCAGGCTTGCCGTGAAACTCATGCTCAGGCTCCAGACGATGAAAGGTCTTCTCCCAACAGACGCTGGCGTGCTGCATGGCGGCCGATATCGCTCCCGCACGGCGCGCGCCTTCCGCGAAAGCCCTGCCGTAGGACCAATGCTCGAAGAAGCTCACCGCTACTTTCGAACCGGCGGCTTTCAACGCACGCTCTGCCGCCAGGGTCACCAGTTGGAAGTGGGGCAGCGACGTGTCCAAGAATCCCCTCAGCAGCCGGGCCGCGAAGAACGCGCTGTAGTCGATGCCCTCCTCGGATAGCGCGGCGGCCAAGGCCGGCGACCGCCGCGCGCGGAGATAGACGCGAAACGGACTGAAATCGCGGGTCGCGGCCCATACATCCGAGAACGAAAGCCAGGACTGGAGGAGGGCGGCATGGGGCGCCGGATCGAGAGTCTTCGCCACTTCCGACGCGCTGCGGCCGGAGCGAGCCGGATCGAAATCCGGGTCAAGCCACAAGAGCCAGCCGGAGGTGACGCCAAGCCGGCTCAGCTCGTCCGGCAGGGCCTTGAAATAGCGATCGAACAGGGCGCCCTTTTCGGTCCGCCGCACGCTCCAATCCCAGAAGCCGAAGATCGCGACCTTGCCGATGGCCTGCGTCGCAACGAGGCGCGCGGCGAGCGCCCACGACGGTCGCCCATGCCGAAGGCGGCCGGGCGCCGGCGCGTGAGCGGACCGAGAAGCCCTGCGCGAGCACCGCCTCCACCTCGGCCGGCGCGCCCCAGAGGAACAATTCCAGCGCGCCCGAGCGCGCAGCCGCGGCGCGCACCGTCTCGACGGTCAACAGCCAATCGTAGGCGCGGTCCCCGCTCCCGTCGGGATCCTTGAAGGAGACGGGATGAAACCACCAGCGGCTCGCTTCGCCCGGCCGCGCCAGCGCCTGGCGCAGCGTGCGCCCGTCACTCAGCCGCGCGAGGCCGATGTTCGCGACAAGCCGCAGATACCGGGAGCGCGCTGCCTCGCGCACGTCCTGGACCACCTCGCGGGCGCGGATCAGGCGGCAGGACTTCTCGAGCGACTCTTCCTCCGGAGGCGATAGGAAGCTCAGGACCGGCTGGTCGGCCGCCGGCTTCTCACCCGCCGGCCGCCACAAGACCCAAAGGCGCCCAGCTGCCGCGTCGCTCATTGCCGCTGGAACGTTAGGAACTCTTTCGCCGGACGCGCCTCGTCCAACCCGCGGATGGCGGCGCGGCCCATGGCCAGCACCGCTTCTTCGGTCGAGCCAGCGATATGCGGCGTGCCGAGGAAACTAGGCAGCGAGAGCAGTTCGGGGTCGGCAGGTGGCTCCTGCGCGAACACGTCGAAAGCCGCGGCGCCGAGCTTGCCTTCCTTGAGCGCCGTTTTGAGCGCGCCCTCATCCACAACGCCCCCGCGCGCGGTGTTCACCAGGATCGCCCCCGGCCGCATCAAGGCCAGCCGGCCGGCGTCGAACAGCCCGCGCGTCGCCGCGTTGAACGGCAGGTGCAGGGAAACGACTTCCGCCTGCCGAAGCAGGTCGTCAAGCGGCATGGGTTCGATCTTCAGGGCTCGGCACGCCTGCTCGTCGATCCGGACATCGTAACCCAGGATCCGGCAGCCGAAGGGCGCGAGCAGAGCCGCCAGGTCCTTTCCAACGTTGCCCAGCCCGACGAGGCCGACGACGCGCCCGCTCAAGGTCCGTCCCTTCCGCTGCTTCCAGGCGCCGGACCTGAGGTCGGCGTTGGCGGCCCCAAGCTGACGCAAAGCGGCCATCATCAGCAGCAACGCCAGCTCCGAGACCGAACGCCGGTTCGTCCCGCCCGCCCAGCCCAGGAGCACGCCGCGCCGCTCCATCGCCTCCAGGTCGAGCATGTCGAGGCCCACGCCCACCTTGCCGATCACTTTGAGCTCAGGGAGCTTCGATAGCACCTCGTCGTCGATGCGCTCGAGAGCGGTGATCGCCTTCGAGTGGCCCTTGAGGAACGCGACGAGGGAATCGCCCGCGAGGGTCTTCCCTTCATCATTGAACGTGACGTTCGGATAGCGCCCCAGGAGCTCCGAGCGCAGGATCGGGTGCTTCGAGAAGGAGCGGGACGTCACGGCCACACGGGTGGTGTCGTTCACTTCGAGCGGACCTCCTCGAGATAGTCTTTGCAAGCCGCCCGGAAGCCCTCGTCGGGCGCCACCAGGACCTTGGCGGGGCGGCCGTCATCGCCGGGAAGGATCACTCCCATGCGGTCGGCGGTATTCTTCTTGTCCTTGCCCATCGCCCGGAAGAAGTCCTCCGGAGGCACGCGCTGGCTCTCAAAGCCGCGATAGTTCTGCCGGAGCACCGGGTGCATGCGCCGGAAGTGACTGTCGGGCGCGCGCCCCAGGCGGGCCGCCACGTAGTTGGCCATGTCGGCCCCCATCGTCACCGCGATGCCGTGCGGCACCGCGAAGTCCGTCGCGGCCTCAATGGCGTGACCGAAGCTGTGACCGTAATTCAGGACCTGCCGCGGGCCGCGGTCGAACTCGTCGAGCTCGATCAGGCGCTTCTTGATCTCCAGCGAGCGCCGGACATAGCCCAGAAGGAGGGGGCGGTCGGTCAGGAGCCTCGGATAGTCCTTGGCGATGCGGTCGAAGGAGTCCGGGCCCTCGATCGCGTGGACCTTCAGCATCTCGCCGAGGCCGCTGCGGACATCCTTCTCGTCGAGCGTGTCCAGGAAGCGCGCGGCCACGAGGACCGTCTTGGCGGGCGTGAAGGTGCCGAGGATGTTCTTCGCGTCGCCGGCGTTGATCGAGCTCTTGGACCCGATGCACGAGTCGGCCTGCGCCAGAAGGGTCGTCGGAATGAAATGCCACTCGAGACCGCGCAAGAGCGTCGCGGCCAGGAAGCAGGTGATGTCCTGGATGATGCCGCCGCCGATGGCGACGAGGACGTCCCCGCGGCGCACCCCTTTCGCGATGAGCTTCTCCACGTAGCCCGGGAACGCCTCAAGCGACTTGTTGGCTTCGGTCGCATCGATGAGGAGCGCGGTATCGGCCGCCAGGAGGCCGGCAAGCTCCTTCCCGTATAGCCGCGCCACCCGCGCGTCCAACAGGGCCCACGACGGTGCGGTCCAGTCGTCGCGGTCGGCGAGCCAGCACGCCAGGGCTGAATCCGCCATCGATGACCACCTGCTGTCCGCTCAGATACGTGTTCTCGGGGCCGGCCAGCCAGGCGACGAGCGCCGCGATCTCCGCGGGCTTGCCCAGGCGGCGCGCGGGGATGCGCTTGGCCATCTCCGCCATGCCGCGCGGGCCCAGCACCCGGCGCGTGAGGTCGGTGTCGATGAAGCCCGGCGCCACGCAGTTGGCCAACACGCCGTCGGCGGCGGCTTCGGCGGCGAGCGCCGCGGTCATGCCGTCCAAGCCGAACTTGCTCGCGCTGTAAGCGCCGCGCAGTTCCTTGGAGATCACGCCGAAGATAGAGGTGACGTTCACGATGCGGCCCCAGCCCTTCTTGCGCATGCGCGGCAAGACGGCGCGGCAAAGCAGGAACGCCGCCCGCAGGTTCACGTCTTGGATGCGGTCGAAATCCTCTGGCGCGATGCCGGCGAAAGGCGCGAGCTTGTTGATGCCCGCGTTGTTGACGAGGATGTCGATCCCGAGTCCGGCGGCCTCCTCGGCAAAGGCCTGCGTCGCGGCGCGATCGGAAAAGTCGACGGCGCGGAACTCGAGGCCCCGGGGCGCCCGCGCCGGGCGCGTGCCCGTGATGATGACGCGGGCCCCGTCGGCCTTGAGGCGCGCGGCGATCGCCGCGCCGATGCCGCGCGTGCCGCCGGTCACCAGAGCGGTGCGTCCCTTAAGAGGCTTCATTGAGCCTTTCTCCCTCCCCCCTTGCGGGGGAGGGCCGGGGTGGGGGGTAGCCCATCGGAGAGGTTGAACTTCGCTTTCCAGCGAGGATCGGCACAGTAGATGCGGTAGATGAGTTCCATGGTCTTCAAGGCCTCCGCGGAGGTTCCGTTCACGACCGGCTTGTCGTGCGCCACGGCGTCCGCGAACTCGAAGACCTCGTCGCGCCAGGAATTATCCTGATCGAAGCGCGTCGTCAGCTCCTGAGGTTCGCCCGCGTCGTCTTCGGTGGCGCGGGCGACCGTGATCGTCTCGGCGCCGTAGCTCTTCGAGCCGGAAAGGATGCCGTCGAGCTGGATCGCGCCTTTCTCGAGCGTGATATCCATGCGGAAGCGATGGCGCCACGAGGTCGCTGAGGAGTGGAGCAGGGCCACGACGCCGGAGGCGGTGCGCATCAGAGCGTAGGCGTTGTCCTCGACATCATGGTTCCAGAAGGCGTTCGAGACGTGGCTATGGACCTCGACGAACTCGCCGGCAAAAAGGCGCATCAGGTCGACCATATGGATGCCTTGGTCGAGCAGGATGCCGCCGCCTGCGTACCGCCGCTCCGCCCGCCAGCCGCCCGCGTAATTGAGGATGCGGCTCTTGCCGTAGACGCCGCTCAGGTTCAGCACGCGGCCGAGTTCCCCGGAGCGGACGAGCCGCAGGGCCTCGCGCACCGAATCGTGATAGCGGTGATTGAAGCCGTACATGAGCTTCACGCCCGGCCTGGCGCCCTCCGCCTCGATGACGCGCGCCACGTCCGCCAAGTCCCGGCCCGGCGGCTTCTCGCAGAAGACATGCAGGCCCTTCTCGATCCCCGCGATCGTCGCCTCGGGCGCGAGGTGATTGGGAAGGCAGACGAAGAGCGCGTCGAGCTCGGCCTTGGCCACGAGGTCGCGGAAATCGGCGAAATACGGCACGCCGTCGGGGAGCGCCCCCGGTTTGCCGAAAGACACGTCGCTGACAGCGGCCGTGGCCAGCGCCGGGTGCTCGTCGATATATTGCCGGCGGCGCTTGCCGACCACTCCGTAGCCCGCGATGCCGACGCGCAGCTTCTTCACCGCCGCGCCTCCGAGACCGCGTAGGACTTCATCAGCTTGTCGGCCTTCATCGCCCGCGCCGCGGCTTTGAGGTCCTGCGGCGTGTCCACCGACAGGCCGGTGTTCTTGACCGCGATCATCCTCACTCGATCGCCGTGCTCAAGGCAGCGCATCAAGTCCACGGACTCTATCTTCTCCAAAGGCGTCGCCGGCAGGGTGGTGAAGCGCAGGAGATAGTCCCTCCGGAACGGAATGATCGGGTACTGCCGGAACATGGGAACGCTCTTGGCGCCCTTCTTGCGCGAGGGGATCGGCTCACGCGAGAAATACAGCGCATTCCCCTTCAGGTCGACGACCACCTTGACCTGATTGGGATCCTCGAAGGCCGCGTCGCCGGACAAGGGCGCCATGAGGCAGGCGAGCTGAAGGTTCGGATCGTCGAGCACCGCCTGGACCGCGAGGTCGACGGCTTGCGGGTCCACCATGGGTTCGTCGCCCTGCACCATCGCGACGATGTCCGTGCGGCGCCCGGTCTCCGCCTCGATCTTGAGAACGGCCTCGGCCGTGCGCTCGGTGCAGCGCGCGTGCGTGTCGGCGGTCATGACAGCCTTGCCGCCGAGAGAGCGGACGTAGTCGAAGATCTCGGCGTCGCAGGTGGCGACCCACGTCTCAGCCACCGTCTTGGCCAGCCGCGTCCGGAAATACACATGGCCGATCATGGGCATGCCGTGGAGCTTGGCCATGGGCTTGCCGGGAAAGCGAGTCGATGCCATGCGCGCCGGGATGATGGCGACGACGCGCTCAGCCATCTATCGAGGAGCAGCGGAGACCGCCGAAAGTGCCTGGCGCGCAGCCACGTCGATCATCCGCGTGTCGAGACTGTAGGCGACGAAACGGTAGCCTTCGCGAAGGCGGCGCTTGAGCATGGCGGGGTCCGGCTCCACGACGTGCAGCCCCGCGGGCTTGCCAAGCTTGTCGGCCGCACGCTTGACCTGACGCATCGCGGCTTGCACGCGCGCGTCCCGGGTCTTTCCCGGGAGACCCAACGAGGCCGAGAGGTCGTAGGGCCCAATGAAGCAGCCGTCGATGCCGTCGACGGCAAGGATCGCCTCGACATTGGCGACGCCGTCGACGTGCTCGATCATCGCGATGACGACGGCGTCGCTCTTAAGCCACTTCCGGTATGCCTCGAAGCCCGCCCCGTAACCTTGCGCGCGCGCCAAGGCGACGCCGCGACGGCCGTCTGGCGGGTAGCGGACGGCGGCCACGGCGCGCTCAGCGTCAGCGGCGCTGTTGACCATCGGAACGATGATTCCGCGCGCCCCCGCGTCCATGACGCGCTTGATCTGGTCGGCATCGTTCGAGGTCAGCCGGACCAGCGGCGCAACGCCGCAGAGGTCCACGACGCGGATGAGCTCCTCCGCCTCGCGGATCGTGATGACCGAATGCTCGAGGTCGATGCCGATCCAGGAGAACCCCGCGCGGGCCAGAATCTCGGCGATGGAAGGATGCGCCAGCGTAATCCAGGACCCGACCACAGGCTTGCCGGAGGCCAGGCGCTTCTTGAGTGTCATTGACGCGTCATCTTATCAAATCACCGCACCAGGCGTAGCTTTGCCGTCAGCCGTTCTTGAAGCAGCCGAGCCACTCCGCCTCCGTTGCGCGCATGCGTCGCAGCCCCTCGTCGACGCCCCAGGGCTCGATGCCGAGCAGAGCGTGCACTTTGCCGACACGCAGCGAGGTCTCAAGCGGCCGCGGCGTCGGCGACTTCAACTCCGCGACCGGCACCGGATCGACAAGCGAGGCCGGCAACCGGAAGACCTCGCAGACCTTGTTCGCGAAGGCGTAGCGGCTGATGCGCTCGGAACCGACGACGTGGAAGATGCCACCGGCGCGGCGCGCGGCCAGAGCGACGACGATCCCGGCAAGGTCGTCCGCCGAGGTCGGATTGTATCGGAGGTCGGCGGCGACGCGCACCCTCTCGCCCTTAAGCAGACGGTCGCGCAGCGACAAGACGAAGTTCTTGGGATCGAACTGCCAGCCATAGGCCCCGGAGGTCCGCACGATGAGGTTCGAAGGCGACAGCTCGAGGACGACACGCTCCGACTCGGCCTTCTGGCGGCCGTACTCATTGATCGGCGAAGTCGCGTCCGCCTCGTCGTAGACCCCTTTCTTCCCGTCGAACACGTAATCGGATGAGAAGAAGATCAGCGGCAGGCGTCGCTTCGCGCAGGCCTCGGCCACGTTGCGCGTGCCTTCGACGTTGATCCGGCGCGTCTCCTCGGGATGAAGCTCGATGTAGTCGACGTGCGGCTGGGCCGCGGGAAGCGCCACGAGCGTCGGTCGAGTCTCGTCGAGCGTCTGCTCGACGGCTCTCGCGTCCTGCATGTCGAGCTGCCGGAAGCCCCGGGCCGGCCGGCAGTGATAGGTCGAGGCGACGACCGGCGTCCCGCCCCGCTTCCAGGCCTCGGTCAGCGCATAGCCGACCAAGCCCGTGCCGCCGATGACGAGCACTCTCGCCGCCATGGCGGTAATTGTATAGAATACCGGTGCTTCCGTCATGCCCGCACCCGTTCAAGAGCTTGCCTCTCGCACCGTCGACCGCTGCCGCGTCTGCGGCTCCGACCGGCTACACCGCTATTTGGATCTAGGGCAGACACCGCTCGCCAACTCTTACGTCGAGAAGAGCCGCGTCGGCGAGCCCGAGTTCAAGGAAGACCTCTGCGTACAGCTCTGCAAGGTCTGCGGTCTCTCGCAATTAACGAAGGTCGTGCATCCGGACCGGATGTTCAAGCACTACCTCTACGTCAGCTCGACGACAGCGACGATTCGCGAGCACTTCGCTGAGCTCGCGGCAACCTCGGCCAAGGCCGTCGGCGCCGGCCCTGGCGAGCTCGCAGTCGACATCGCATCCAATGACGGCTGCCTGTTGCGTGGCTTCCAGGCCGTCGGCATGAAGGTCCTCGGCGTCGATCCGGCGGAGAACCTGGCCGCCGAGGCCAACGCCAACGGCGTGCCCACGGAATGCGCCTACTGGAGCACGAAGCTCGCCGAACGCTTGGCCGAGACGCACGGGCGCGCCAAGGTCATCACGGCCTGCAACGTCTTCGCCCACGTCGACGATCTGCACGATTTCATGGGCGGGGTCGCGGCGCTCCTAGCCGCCGACGGCGCGTTCGTCATCGAGTGCCCCTACGTGCTCGACTTCGTCTCGCACGGCGAGTTCGACACGGCCTATCACGAGCATCTCTCCTACGTCGGCGTCTCGCCGGTCCAGACGCTCATGGAGCGCCACTCCTTTTCCGTTTTCGACGTCGAGTACTTCAAGGACATCCACGGCGGCACGGTCCGCATCTATTGCGGGCGCGTGGGAAAACACCCGCGCTCCAAGCGCGCCGAGGAGTTCCTCACGCGTGAAATAGAGTTCGGCATCCGCGACCGCGCACCTTACGATCGCTTCGCCAAGGTCGTGCTGGATAACCGCGTCCGCCTGCGCGCGATGGTCGACGACCTCGGACGGCAAGGCCGGACGGTGTGGGCCTACGGCGCAAGCGCGAAGGGCAATACGCTCATGAATTTCTTCGGCTTGACGAGCAGGCAGATCCCCAAGGCGATCGACGACAATCCGAAGAAATGGGGGCTCTACACGCCGGGGGCGCACATGGAAATCGTACCCATCGATCAGTTGAAGGACCATCCAGTGGACACGCTCATGCTCCTTGCCTGGAATTTCGAGGCTGAGATCCGACGCCGCTGCAAGGCCGCCGGCTACGAAGGGAATTTCATCGTGCCGGTGCCGAAGGCGAGGATCGTGCCCGGGGTGCGAGGATGAGGGCCCCCGTCCGGACGGCGTGCGTCACCGGCTGCCTCGGCTTCATGGGCTCCCATTTCACCCGCGCGGCCTTGAAGCGCGGCTGGCGCGTGTGGGGAATCGACAAGATGACCTACGCGGCGCGCGAGGAGTGGCTGGCTGAATTCAAGCGCTATCCCACCTTCGAGTTCCGGCAGGCGGATATCGCCTCTCTTGACCACCTTTACGAGGTGGACTACGTCGTCAACTACGCGGCCGAGACGCACGTCGACAACTCCATCGTGGACTCGAGCCGCTTCCTGCACTCCAATATCATGGGCGTGCAGAACCTCCTCGAGCTGATCCGCGCCAAGCGCCATTACGAGATGCCCACGCTCGTCCAGCTCTCCACCGACGAGGTCTATGGCGACCTGACCAACGGCCACCACAAGGCCAGCGATCCGCTCCACCCCTCCAACCCGTACTCCGCCTCCAAGGCGTCGGCCGACATGCTGATCATGGCCTGGCACCGGACCCACGGAGTCCCCTACTCGATCGTGCGCCCGACCAACAACTACGGCATCGGCCAATACCCGGAAAAGCTCATCCCTAAGGCGGTGAAGCACCTGGCGCTTGGAAAGCCGATCCCCCTGCACGGCGACGGCTCCTTCGTGCGCAATTGGCTCCACGCCGAGGACACGGCGTCGGCCATCATGACGGTCCTGGAGAAGGGCAAGATCAACCGCGTCTACAACGTGTCGGGCAATTACGAGGCTCCGAACCGCGAGGTGATCCGGCAGGTCCTGCGCCATTACTTCGGCCGCAGCGTCCCGCTCGAGCGGTACGCCAAGTTCGAGTACGTGAGACAGGGAGAGGATGTGCGTTACGGCGTGGACGACAAACCTCTGCGCGAGCTCGGCTGGTCCAACCGCAAGCATTTCGAGCGCGAGATCGGCGCCATCGTGCGCTACTACAAGAACAAAGTCGTCTGGTGACCCACACCCTCTCCGTCATAGTCCCGATCCACAACGAGCAGGACAACGTCCCATATTTCTACGGCCGCGCCAAGACAACGCTCGAGCCCCTCGGCGTCGACTGGAGGATCGTATTCGTCAACGACGCGAGCACCGACGGATCGCTCGACCGCATCCTCGAATTGCGCAAACAGGATCCTCGCATTCGCGTGATCACGCTTTCGCGCAATTTCGGCTACCACTCAGCACTGGTCGCGGGCCTTTCGAACTCGGACTCCGACCTCTACGCCATCGTCGACGTGGACTGCGAGGATCCGCCAGAGATGCTGGCCCGATTCCATCAGGCTATCGAGAAAGGCGCCGCGACCGCTTACGGAATCCGCTCCGAGCGCCCGGAGCCCAGATGGCTGGTCTTCGGCCGGTGGGCCTTCTACTGGATCCAGCGCCAGATCGCCGACGGCCCGGCCATCCTTTGGATGGCTGAGTTCTCGATGTTTACCCGGTCGGTACGCGACGCGATCCTGGCCAGCAAGACCACGTTCCCGTACCTGCGCATCGAGATGGCGAACGTCAGCCTTCGCATGGAAGGCGTCCGCTACCGCCGCGAGGAGCGCTGCCACGGGACCTCCCACTACAATCTTCCGCGGCTGGCCAAGTTCGCGATCGCGGGCTTTCTGTCTTCCTCCACTTTCCCGCTGCGCTTCATCGGCTACCTGTCGATCTTGATGGCGTCCCTCTTCGCGCTCAATACCATCGCGCTCAGGCTTGACCTCAAGAGCGCGGGCGCGCTCGCCGGGCTATATGCCTTCGCCTATCTGCTGATGTCGGTGCCGATGATCTCGCTCTACGTGGCGCGCACCTACAAGAACGTCACTGCGCGGCCGGTCTACTTCGTCGACCCCGAGCGCACCTTCCTCTCATAGCGCCCCAGCACCACCGGCAGGTTGCGCACCCACCCGAACCCCACGGTCGTCGGAGGACTTGGCGGCGCGACGGGGCGGAGGTTCTCCAGCAGGAGAGCGTGCTCGTCCTCATAGGCGACGCGGTGAGTCCCCGAGAGCTCGCCGCTCAGCGCTCGAAGCGTCGCGGGGTCCATCGCGAATTCGCGCGCGTTGGGCTTTTGCCGCCGCACCGCTTCCAGCGCCGGCCGCAAGGGACCGGAACCGGCCGCGGCGAAGGCGAAATTGAGGTCCACGGCGTCCTTCTGGACCAGGAGGAAATCCGCCTGGTCGAAATACTCGGGGAACTCCCAGACATCGGAGCGCGCGGCGAGAAAGCCGGTCGCGCGCAGGTTCGTCCACAAGACCAAGCCCCGTTCCGGCGGGACCCGAGCCCCCGCTGCGATCACGGCGCGGTTGGACGCCGCCTCGACGGCTAGGCTGCGCTGGAGCGCCGCCGCCTTATCCATCTTCCCCGCCAATCGGTAAAGGCGCGGACGCAGCCCATTCGGAAGATTGCCGGCCTGGACGCGGAACGACAGCGCCAGGAACACCCCCGCCCAGGCCCAAGCCGCCGCGGACCGCGCGGAGACGCCCGGCGCCAGCCGCACCGCCTCGATCAGCGCGAGGAACAACGCGAAGAAAGGCGGGGCAAGGTGGTGCGCGCCGCCGACACAAGCGCTCTCACCCCAATGCAGCAGCGCGGGCAGAACGGCCAATGCCCCGAGCCGGACCCAGTGGCGGCGCTCCGGAACCCCGAACAACGCGGCCGCGAGCGGGAAGGCCGGCAGGAGCGTGAGCGCGGGAAGCACGGACTTGAGATTGGCGGCCAATAGCGTCGGGGTAAGCTCTCGGAGCTTCTTGATCACCAGCGCGGTCGTAGTCGTATCCCGCAACGTGAGCTCGGCCCGGGCGGCCGGTTGGATCAGAAGAAGCACCAGCGCGAGGTAGGGCAGCGCAAATAAGGCCGCATCGCGGCCGAACGTCCGGCCCTCGTCTTCGAAGAGCCACGCATAGGCGGACCAGCAGAGCATGACCATCGCCGCGTCTTCGGCGAGCAAGCAGGAAAGCACGACGAAGGCCAAGTGCAGCCCTCGCCGGCGCGCGCGCACGGCCCACTGGAGCGCCAGCAGGAACGGACCGATGAAAAGCAAGAACTGAGCCATCTGATCGAGGATGCTCAACAGGCCGCCGGCGATGAGGATTGCGCCGCAGAAGGCGGCCTTTCCCGCGTCTCCGCCCTCCGCCGACGGCCCGGCCAGAAGCCAAATGAGTGCCAGCCCGGCGCCCAGGTTCCAGGCGATCAACAGGCCATAGAGCCACGCCGGAGTCGGCGACAGGGCCCACAACGGAGCGAAGGCATAGGGCGTGAAGTTGACATGGATGGCGAACGCATGAAGGAAGCCGTACGGATTATGCGTGAACCCGACCGAGTTGCCGGCCGCCAAGGAGGCGAAGAAGGAGCTCTGGAAAGGCCGCCCGTGGAGGAAGTTGTGGAACTCCTGGACGGTCCAAATGAAGCCGGAGCCGGTCCACTCCGACACGGTGCTGCGGAGATTCGCGAAGAACGAGGCGTAGAAAAGTCCGCCGAACAACGCGAATGCGGCGCTCATCGCGGCCAGCGGCCTTCGACCAGGCATCGACGGCTATGGTACAATTCGACGATGCCAGAGGCGAGTTTTTCGAGGGCCGACTGGTCCGGCGCGCTCTGGCGGATCGTCCGCGTGATCGCCTTGCGGGCCCGCCTGATCGCGAAGGTCCTGTTCGGCAACCTCCGCCTGACGCACGCCTTGCGCGGCGATTGGCGCGAGCGCTATGAGCGATCGCGCCGGGACTTCTTCGCGGCCGATCCCGTCTTCCATCCGTCGAAGCAGTGGGAGATCATCACCCGCTTCTACCGACTTGTGCTGCGCGCGTGGGGCCTGGAGCGATTCAAGTCCACGTTCGGACGCTTCCTGTCCACCTACGAGCCGGACAACCCGTGGATATTCGAAGCCGTGCACCACCTATACCGGCAGGCATTAGCCGCGCGAGACGCATGGGGACTGCTGGACACGCTTGAGGAGCCGGAGCTGGGCGCCGGCACCTATGTCATGTACGGGGGCCGCCGATTAAGCCTCGACCTCCTGCAGTCAATCGACGAACTGTACCGCGTCCGGGAAGCGTCCGGGTTCGAGCGCGATGACCGCGTGGTATTCTGCGAGGTGGGAGCCGGCTACGGGCGTCTCGCCGACGTCGTGCTCTCCGCCATGCCGAACGCGAGTTACCTCATCTTCGACCTGCCGGAATCGCTGCTCCTGGCCCAGCACTACCTGACGGTCCGCCACCCGCACGTGAAGGCGGCCCTATACCCCGAGTCCTCCGAAGCCGTCAAGGACCCGTTGGCTCCGGGAGCACCCCGCCTTATCTTCGGTCTGCCCCACCAGCTGCGCGAGGTCAAGCGCGGCTCCGTCGACGCGTTCGTCAACGTCTATTCGTTCATGGAGATGAGCCGGAAGCAGATCGAGACCTACTTTGGGATCATCGATCGGTTGAACCCCGGGACGGTCTACATGAAGCAGCACAAGCGGGAGGCCAACATCTATGACCGGTCGCTCAACACCGGTGAGAACTATCCCGTGCCACAAGGCTGGAAGAAGAGCTACGAGGGGACCAGCACCCTCTTCGAACACGTCTTCGAAGCGGCCTACCGCCTGAAGCCTATCCGCGCGTCCAGCTTCGAGTAGCCGCGTCGTATTGCTTCACAACTCGGGCCGGCTGTCCTGCGGCCACGCAGTGAGCCGGGATGGACTTCGTCACCACGCTATTGGCGCCCACCACGGCGCCTTCGCCGATCTCGAGGTCGATCCCGTTGGCCACGATCACGACGTTGGCTCCAATCCAGGCGCCGCGGCCGATGCGGATGCGACCCGGATGCGGCAGTCCCTGGTCCTTCACCGGCCGCGTGACATCCTCGAACGCATGGATGTGATCAGCGACGTAGACGTTCATTGCGAAAAGGACGTCGTCTTCGACCACCACCTCCTGCGCCGCGGAAAGAGTGGTGCGCGGCCCGATCTGCACGCGGCGGCCGATCCGCAACGTCGGGCCGGACGGCGGGTCGGGAAGCTCGACAAGCGGCACGGTGAGCCAAGCGTAGCGTTGCACCCAGGTCCCGTCGCCGATCGTGATGAAGCGCGAGCCTTGCACGCAAGCCGCGGAGTCGATCACCACGCCGCGACCTCGCTCGGCAAAGCTGTGCTTAAGGGCCGACATCAGCCGCGACCACACCATGAGCCTGAAGAAGTTGAAGCCCAACTCCTTCAATGTGTAACCGGACCTGAGAAACTTCCGATAATTTGTGAGTTGGGCCATCCGTGCCGCAAATCCTAACAAATTCGCGACGCCTTCCGCCTCATTGGAGCACCCCTTCCATGTTCATTACGTGAACGCATGTGAAAAACAGCAGCAATGGGGCATTCAATTTGCATCGTCAGGCCTTGACAGTCGCGGGAACAGCTGCTAGACTGTTCAATGATTGAACACACAGCCCCCCAACCAGCTCCTGGAGCGCGAATTCAACCTCATTCAGGCAATCGAACAGCGGCCGGACATCACCCAACGCGAACTCTCGGAAAGCGTGGGTTGCTCGCTAGGGATGACGAACATCCTCCTAAAGAGGCTGGTAAAGAAAGGGTTTTTGAAGATCGGTCAGCTCGACTGGAACAAGACCCGCTACCTCCTAACCTATGAAGGAAGCCTGGAGAAGGCTCGGAAATCATACGCCTACGCCATCCATACCTGGCGACAGGCGCGGCTAATCATCCAGGCCATCCAGCAGAAGATCATCACCGAGTACGAAACCGGGGCGAGGCACGCGGCGGTTGTGGCTTGGCCGGAGACCGCAGCCGTCATCCAGGGGGCCCTCGCCGAGAAGGACCTGCCGGGCCTGACCATCGAGTACGTTGAGGCATACAAGTACCTCAAGCCGGAGCATACGCTGGTCTTCGCCGCGACTGTGGAACCGACCCCCGAACCGGCGGACGGGCGGAGAGTCGTGCCGCTGCTGGAGAAGGTCGATTTGCAGTTCAAGTTCGAGAGTTGAGACAATGACGACAAAAGGAGGGCACCCATGAGCGCGTCGCCGCTCTCATCGCCGCCTAAGAAGACCCCGGCCGTACCGATCCTGCGCATCCCGTTCGACGCGAAGGATCGCGCCTTCCTCGCGGAGGGTTTGGCCAAGATCCTGGACTCGGGCGCCCTCGTCATGGGCGAGAACACGAAGGCCTTCGAGCGGGAGTTCGCCGCGCTCTGCGGCGTGCCCTACGCGGTAGCGACCTCCAACTGCACGACAGCGCTCGAGATCATCCTGCGCGCCGTCGGCGTCGAGGGCGGCAGCGTGATCGTCCCGACCAACACGTTCATCGCGACCGCGTTCGCCGCGGTGCACGCGGGCGCCAAGGTCGTGTTCGCCGACTCGGACCCGACGACTCTCTGCCTCGACCCCAAGGATGTCGAGCGCCGCCTCAGGCCCGACACCCGGGCGGTCATCATCGTCCACATCGGCGGCATCATCACGCCCGCGATCGAGGACCTGAAGAGGCTCTGCGACGCGAAGGGCATCGCCTTGGTCGAGGACTGCGCTCACGCGCACGGCTCGACCTACAAGGGCACGGCGGCGGGCGCTTGGGGATGGGCCGGAGCGTTCTCCTTCTTCCCGACCAAGCCCCTGGTCAGCGGCGAGGGCGGCATCATCACGACGCGCGACCAGGCGGTCTACGAGAAGGCCCTCATGCTGCGCAACCACGGCAAGAACCCCAAACTCGGGAACCGGATCACGGAGCTAGGGCACAACTGGCGCATGAGCGAGATCACGGCGCTCTTGGCGCTGCAGCAGACGCGCAAGGCTAAGGAGCTCTTCGCGGACCGCAAGGCGACCGCGGCCTACTACGACCGCGAACTCTCCGGCCTCGCCGGAGCGAAGCCCCTCGCCATGCCCCAGGGCATGGACTCGACGTACTACAAGTACGTCATGGTCCTCGAGCCGGGGCTGCCGCGCGACGCTCTCAAGAAGCTCATGAAGGAGCGCTTCCAGGTCTCGCTGACCGGCGAGGTCTACGACGTGCCGTGCCACAAGGAGCCTGTCTGGCAGCAGCATCCCCGCGCGGCGATCAACGCGAGCGACTCCTTCCCCGGAGCCGACGAGATCGCGGCCAGGCATTTCTGCCTGCCGCTCTATCCCGGACTGACCGACGCGGAGCGCGCGCACGTGGTGAGCTCGCTCAAGGCCGCCCTCAAGGAGGTCGCGCGCGCATGAACATCCTCGCTCTTGCTGCGCACGGCGACGACGAACTGCTCGGTCCGGGCGGGACGCTGATCCGTCACGCTCGGGCAGGCGACGCCGTGCACGTCGCCATCTGCGTGGGCCGCCCGAACCTCAAGATGTACTCGGAGAAAAGGTACGGTCCCCAGGTCCTCGACCGCCGCAAGAAGCAGGCGGAGAAAGTCGGCAGGTTTCTGCGCTTCGCGTCGGTGCGCTGCCTCGACCTGCAGGACGAGATGCTCGAGCAGGACCTCAACGCGACGGTCACCGCCGTCGAGAAGGTGGTGAACGAGGTAAAGCCCGATGTGGTCTACCTCCATCACGGCGGCGACGTCAACCAGGACCACCGCGGCGTGTTCAAGGCGGCCCTGGTCTCGGTGCGGGGCTACCGCAAGCCGAGGATCCGCCGCGTCCTCGCTTTCGAAACCCTCTCCACGACCGAGCAAGCCCCGGCCGCGCCCAGTTGGGCGTTCCTGCCGGACTACTACGTGGACATCTCCAAGTTCCTGGACCTCAAGCTCAAGGCACTGCGCATCTACAGCGACGAGCTGGCCCCGTTCCCGCATCCGCGCTCGGCCGAGGGACTGACCGCGCTGGCGCGCCTGCGCGGCGCCACCGCCGGCTTCCGCGCGGCGGAGGCCTTCGCGCTCGTCCGCGAGTGCGTCGGGGATTAGCGTGCTCTTCTTCAACAAGCTGGACAACCCCGCCGACTTCTGGAAGCACCTGCGCTTTCACTTCAACCGCGGGCGCGGCCACCAACTGCGCTTCCTCTGGAACCGGGTGCGCTGGCACCTTTACCCGGCGCTGGGGCTGGCCGGCCACTATCCCGACCATGTCGACATCGAGCTCTCCGCCGCCTGCAATATGCGCTGCCCCATGTGCTACACGACGACCGCGCGATTCAAGAGGGAAGTCCCGCACGTGCTGTTCGACTTCGAACTCTACAAGCGCGTCATCGACGAACTGGCGGCCAACGGCGTGTACTCCATCCGCCTGAGCTGGCGCGGCGAGCCCACGGTCCACCCGCGGTTCATGGACTGCGTGCGCTACGCGCACGAGAAGGGCATCCGGGAGATCGATTCCCTCACCAATTGCCTCAAGCTCACGCCCGAGATGTTCGCGGAGCTGGTGGACATGCAGGTGGCGTGGCTCACCATCTCCTTCGACGGCACCGGCGAGACCTACGAGAAGATCCGCGCCCCCGCCAAGTTCGACGAGGCCGTGGCCAAGATACGCCGCTTCCACGAGATCAAGAAGGAGAAGGGCTCGGTCAAGCCGGTGGTGCGCCTGCAAGGCGTCTGGCCCGCCATCGCCGAAGACCCGGAGAGGTACTTCTCGACCTTCGAGAGCATCGTCGACGAGATCAGCGTCAACTCCTTGCTCGACTACCTGCGAAAGGACGAGACGTTCCAGTATGTGCCGGACTTCGTCTGCCCCGTGCCCTTCCAACGCCTGGTCCTCGGCTCCGACGGCCGCGCCTTCATGTGCATCAACGACGAGATGGGCCAGGTCTGCGTCGGCGACGCGCACAAGGAAACCATCCACGACATCTGGAACGGCTCCAAGATGGCTGAGGCGCGGCGCGCCCAGCTCGAGAAGCGCGGGGTCAAGACCTACGAGCCCTGCAAGGTCTGCTACCTCGCGCGCAAGACAGTGCAGAAGCCGTACAAGGTCGGCAACCGGACGATCATGCTCGAGGAGCTCGAAGGCCGGACCATGGTCGTTGGAAAATGAGAACCGTCGCCATCCATCAACCCGAGTGCTTCCCTTGGCTCGGCTTCCTCGACAAGGCCCGGCAGTCGGACGTCTTCATCATTTTGGATAGTGTCCAGTACGAGAAGAACTATTTCCAGAACCGCAACAAGATCCGCACCGCCGACGGCTGGACCTGGCTGACGATCCCGGTAGAGACCTCCGGCAAGCTCGAGCAGACCATCGCCCAAGCCCGGATCTCCGATGCAGCATTGCCGCGCTGGCGCGAGAAGCACCTGGCGGCCTGGCGCCAGAACTACGGCAAGACGGCGGACGCCGAGGCATGTCTGGGATTCCTCGAGGCGCACTACGCCAAGCGCCACCAGCTGCTCGCGGACTTCAACACGGACGTGATCCGCTGGCTCTTCGAGCGTTTCGGCATCAAGGCCGAGCTGCGGCGCTCATCCCAGATGGCGGCCAAGGGCCGCTCCAGCGCGCTATTGGCTTCCTTGTGCAAGGAAGCGGGCGCCGAGGCCTATCTCTCCGGCGTCTCGGGCAAGGACTACCTGGATGAAGCGGAGTTCTCCCAGCTCGGCCTGCAAGTCCGCTACCAGGAGTTCCATCACCCGATCTACAAGCAAAGCCGCGAGCCGTTCATTTCCTGCCTCTCGTCTTTCGACCTGCTGTTCAACTACGGCGCCGGGGCGCCAACGCTTCTCTTCGATCCGGCCACGCCAAGGCTAACCGAGGTCTTCACATGAGCGCTCCCATCGCGGTCGGCGGCCGGATCATCGGCCAGGACCGGCCCGTTTTCGTCATCGCCGAGCTGGGCTACAGTTTCGTCGACCTGGACGAGGCACTGCGGGCAGTGGACGCCGTCGCCGATTCCGGCGCCGACGCGGTCAAGCTCCAGACCTTCCGCGCCGAGACCGTGGTCGCCAAGGGCTTCGATTTCCCCCCCGAGGCCGGCGGCGTCGACCAGTTCGCGGAGTTCAAGCGCTACCAGATCTCCGAGGAGACGCACCGCGCTATCTTCGAGCGGGCTAAGAAGCGGGGCATCGCCGCCTTCTCGAGCCCGAGCCACCCTGACGACCTCGCCTTGCTCGAGCGGCTGGGCGTGGAGCTGCACAAGATCGGCTCCGACGACCTGACCAACATCCCCCTCATCCGGAAGGTCGCGGGCACCGGCAAGCCCGTGATCCTTTCCACCGGCATGGGCACCCTGGAGGAAGTGGGAGCCGCGGTGAAGGCGGTGCGCGGGACCGGCAACGACAAGCTCGTCCTGCTCCAGTGCACCTCGAACTACCCCATCCGAGACCTTTCCGTGGTGAACCTCCGGGTCATCCCGGACTATCAGAAACGCTTCAACGTGCTCGTAGGGCTATCCGACCACACGACCACCCTCTCGGCGGCCCCGGCCGCCGTGGCCCTGGGCGCCATCGCCATCGAGCGCCATTTTGCGCTCAGCAAGGACAACGGCACGCCGGACGCGCCGTTCTCGTCCGACCCCGCGGAGCTCGCGCAGCTCGTGCGGCTCGTGCGCGAGACCGAGAAGATGCTCGGCGACGGCGCCAAGAAGCCCACGCCGACAGAGGCCCAGATGCGCCAGTACACCCGCAAGAGCGCCATCGCCTGCCGGAATCTACCGGCGGGCCACACGCTCAGTGCCGGCGACTTCATCATCAAGCGCCCTGCGCTCGGCGTGGCGCCGGCCGAGGCGGAGAAACTCATCGGGCGCGTCTTGAAGAGGCCCGTGCGCGAGGACCAACCCATCCCATGGGACGCGGTCTAGTCGCATTGCTGGCCGAGTGCTCGCCGCGGATAGGTTCCGGCCACGTGATCGAGACTCTGAACCTTATCCCGCGCCTGAAAGGGCTGCGCTGGCGGGCCTTCGTCGGCCACAGGACCCCCCCGGCATTGCTGCGGCGGTTCCGCGGGCGCGCCGAGCGGATCGCCGGCTTCTCCGCGCGCGCGCTGGCCCGACTGGGCGCGAGGCTCAAATGCCAGGGCTACTCCGCGGCCGTCATAAACGTCTTGCGCGCAGACGCGAACCAGGTCAGGGCTTTTCAGCAGACGGGCATCAAGACCGCATGTCTGACGGCCTCCGGCCGACCGCCGGCGTGCGCTGACGCGGCGCTGGCCTACGACGCCGCGCTGTGGAACAAGCTGCCCGGCGGGCCGAGGCATCAATGTCTCGCCCCTGCCTACGCGCGCTTGGCCCGCCGCGAGCGCCGGCACGCTGGAGGGCTGCGCGACGTCATGATCATCATGGGCGGCACCGATACGAGCGGGACCACGCTCAACGTGCTCGCCTCGCTTGCCTCTTGGGCTCCGCGCGTGCGCAAGCACGTAGTAGCGGGCCCGAACTTCATCCATCGCGCGAAGCTCAAGCGCCTCCTTTCGCGCCTGGACGGCTCCTTCATCCTTCATGAGAGCCCGTCGCACCTTCCCGCGCTCATGCGCCGCGTTGACGCCGCTCTAACCCTGGGGAGCGATACGGCCCTCGAGCTCGCCTGCGTCGGCACGCCGACTCTGCTTTTCCATGAAGCACCGCACGAAGCCCGCGTCGCGCGCCTCTTCGCAAAGAAAGGCTGCGGACTCTATATCGGCTCGCGACGCGCCGCCACACCCAAGAGGCTCGCCGGGGCGCTCGCCAAGCTCCAGGACCCGCGCGCGCGGGACCGCATGGCTCGCGCCGGCCGAAGGCTCGTGGACGGCCGCGGCGCCGAGCGCCTGGCGGCCCTTATCCGGAGGCTCGCCGCATGAAACCATCGGTGCTGGCCCTGATCCCGGCGCGAGGCGGCTCCAAGAGCGTCCCGCGCAAGAACATCAAGCCCATCGCGGGCAAGCCCCTCATCGCCTGGACGATCGAACAGGCCGAGGCCGCCGAGACCATCTCGCGCGTCGTCGTGTCCACCGAGGACGCCGAGATCGCGAGGATTGCCCGCCGCTATGGGGCCGAGGTTCTCGACCGCCCGGCGGCTCTCGCGAAGGACGACACCGACACGCTCGACGTGATGCAGCACGCGGTCCGGGAGCTTAGGCCGGACGTCCTCGTCCTGCTCCAGTGCACCTCGCCCATCCGCCGGCCCGGCCTCATCGACAGGTGCGTGAAACGTTTCTTGGCCGAAAAGGCGGACTCGCTGGCCACCGTATTCCCGGACCACAGCTACGAGTACGGCGTAGAGATGCCGCGCCGCCAGGACATCAAGCCGCGCCTCATCGACACCGGCAACATCTACATCATGCGCTGCGACCTGCTGCGCAAAGGCGACCGTTATGGCAGGAAGATCGTGCGCGTGGAGACCAGCCGCGAGGAAGCCGCCGAGATCGACGAGCCCTTCGACTTCTGGCTGGCGGAAAAGATCCTACTGGAGCGCCCCCCCGAAACATGGCAAAACCCGACTTCCTGAAGGAGCATCTCAACGTCTGGTGGCTCAGGCCCGAGCAGGCCCTATGGGACGCCGTCGCCTCCGATGTCATCGCCAAAGAGCCCGTCCGCTCCCCATCGCTGGACCTCGGCTGCGGCAACGGCATCTACAGCTTCATCCAGGCCGGCGGCTCCTTCGGCCCGGGCTACGACTGGTTCTCGAACGCGACGGCTTCCGGGTTCCGCAAGAACAAGGACAGCTATGATGTCCCGCTCGCCGTCGATCCGGCCGACCACATCGCGCGCAAGCCGCGGATGCGCTTCGATTTCGCCTTCGACCACAAGCAGAACCTCCTAGACCAGGCCGCGCGGCTCGGCCTGTACGAAAAGGCGCTTTGCGGCGACGCGCAAAGCCGCTTGCCGTTCGCCGATGGCAGCCTCGCGACGGTCTTCTCGAACATCCTGTATTGGCTGCGCGACCCCGCGGCGCGCTTCGCGGAAATCGGCCGCGTGCTGCGGCCCGGCGGCCGAGCCCTGTTGTGCCTTCAAGACCCGCGGTTCAAGGCGATCTGCGAGAGTTACCAGTGGCATCGGAGGCGCTCGGAGCTTTTGCGCCTGCTCAACCGCGGGCGCGACGTCTGCAACCTCTGGACCGCATCCCTCCCCGAGATCAAGGCGTTCGGCCGCCGCGCGGGCCTGCGGCTCGTCGGCCACGAGGGATACCTTTCCGTGCCGACCCTGCGCTTCTGGGATGTGGGCCTGCGCCCCATCTTCCCGCCGCTGCTGACGATGACGCAGCGCCTGAGCCCGGCCGCGCGCGCCGAGGTCAAGGCGCTATGGATCGAGACCGCGCTCCCGGTGCTCGAGGAGATGAAGCGCGTCGACGCAAAGGACCCGCGGCCCAGGGGATATCACTTCGTCGTGCTCGAGAGGCGCTAGCCTCCGATGCTGCTCGCCGCGACGGCTCTCGAGGAATCCTGGGACCCCGGCGGCGATAACCTTTTCCTGAGCCCCGGCTGTGTCGCCCCGAGGCAGGCGTCCGGGAAGGCCCTCCCCGGACGGCTTCTGCCCGATCCCTGGGTGGAGCCCAAGATGCGTGAGGCCGCCTACGACGAGTGCCTGCGCGCCTTCGAACATTTCCTCGCGATCGGGACAGATCGCCTTAACGCCCTCCACGGCGAGAAGCGTTCGACGCGCTACTGGAGCCCGTTTCGAGCTGGTGCAGACGGCCCTGCGCTCCGAGCCCCGGGCGAAGGCCGTGCGCCTGGCGCCCGCCGAGCGGCTGGTACCGTCCGACACGCTGGAGCACGCCCAGTGGATCCTCGACGATCCCTACCTCTTCCAACTCCACTCGCAGGTGCTTGAATCCCTCGGCGTCCCCGAAGCCGGGCCGCCCATCCCGTGGCCTCGCAAACCCGTGCCGGGCTCAAGCGCCGAACCCCCGGGCGTCAGACGGCGCCTGAAATGCGCTCTCGCTGCGCTGGCCCCCGCCCAAGGTGCCGCACTCCACGATCTAGACCTTTCGACCGCGCAAGCCTCTTCCCTTTTCGCGCGCCTGGCGGGGACCGCCGCGCCCGCCGCCCCCGCCATCTCCGCCGCCCCGCCCGCCGCCGCGGACGCGCGCCTTCGCGCCGGGCTCGGCGAGTGGCCCGGGCGGAGCGACTTCGAGCGCGCGGCAGGCCGCTGGCTCCCGCAAGACCTGCCGCGCCGCTTCGTCGAGGGCTACGCGAGGCTCAAGGAGAGCGCCTCTTCGTGGAAGCCTCGCCGCCCGGCGGTCATCATCTCCGCCAACGGCTGGACCTACCAGGAGAGCTTCAAGGCGTGGGCCGCCGCTTGCGCGGAGGAGAAAGCGCGCCTGGTGGCCGTGCAGCACGGAGGCGGCTACGGGATGTACGGGCGGATCTGGCAGGAATGGCTGGAGCGGCGCAGCGCCGACGCGTATTGGACCTGGGGCTGGGCGGGGCTCGAGGACGACTCGCGCGCCCGGAACGCGCCGTCGCCGTCTTTGAGCCGCCTGCCCAGACGCCGCGGCGGAGGCGACGCCCTCCTGGTCGCCACCGATCAACCCCGCTTCCGCTACGGCTTCCAGAGCCAGGCGCTGTGCGGGCAGTTCCCGGCCTATCTGGAGGCGCGCGAGCGCTTCCTGGCCGCCCTGCCGCCCCCGATGCGCGAGCGCCTTGTGGTCCGGCTCATGAGCCCCGGTTTCGGCTGGGGCCAGGCCGAACGGATGGCGGCCCGCGACCTCGGAGTCCGCCAGGAGGACATGAGCCGCCCGCTCGCGGAGCGATTGGCCCAGGCCCGTCTTGTCATCATCGACCATCCCGCCAGTTCGCTCCTCGAGGCTCTCGCCTCCGGAGCGCCGCTGCTCTTGTTCTGGGACCCCGCAGTGTGGGACTTCCGGCCATCCGCCTGGCGCATGCTCGAGCGCCTCGAGGCCGCCGGCGTCTACTTCCGGGATCCGGAGCAGGCTTCTCGGGCCGCCGCAGACCTCTGGCCCGACCCCGAGGCCTGGTGGCGATCCGACCGCGTCCGCCCCGCCGTGGAGGAGTTCCGCCGCGCCTTCGCCCTCGCAAGCGGCGCCTTCGCGGCCGAGTGGGCGCAGGCCGTCCGCCGGGAGGTCGACGAGGCGTGAAGCACAGCATCCTGCGGCGCTTCTCCGCGACGCTCTTCGCCAACGGCCTCGGCGCGGCCGCCGCTTTCGCCGCGTCCATGCTCCTGGCGCGCGGGCTCGGCTCGGCCAAGTATGGCGACTTCAACTTCCTCCTAGCCAGCTTCGCCGCGCTGCAGACGGGCCTGGACATGGGGAGCTCCACCGCCTTCTACACCTTCCTCGCCAAGGGGCGGGGCGGCTTGGGCCACGTGCGCGCCTACGCTGGCTGGCTTGCGGCGCGCTTCGCGCTCATCGCGCTGGCCGTCGGGCTGCTCTTGCCAGGCTCATGGATCGCCAAGCTCTGGTTCCATCCGCGGCCGCTCGTCCTGCTGGCGTTCTGCGGCTTCTTCTTCTCAGTGCCGCTGCGGACCTTCTTGGTGCAGCTGGCGGAGTCGATCCGCGAGTCGGTGCTTGTGCAGACCGCGATCGCGGCGCTCGCCGTCTTTCACCTCGCGTCAGTGACCGCGCTGCTTGTGACGCATACGCTGAGCGTGCCCGTGCTTTTCATCCTGCTCGTCGCCGAATACGCGCTCCTCGGCCTATTCGTCCGCTGGAAGCTGAATTGGTCCGCGTTCAAGGACGCCGGCGCAGTGACTCTGCGGGACTACGGCCGATACTGCGCGCCCCTGATCGCCTACAGCTGGCTCGGCTTCACCTGCGAGTTCGCGGACCGCTGGCTCCTGCAGCGCTTCGGCGGCTCGGCCCAGCAGGGGTTCTTCTCCATCAGCCAGCAGTTCGCCGGCATCGCGCTGCTGGCGACGGCGTCGCTGCTCAACATCTTCTGGAAGGAAATCGCAGACGCCCATCACCGAGGCGACCAGGCGCGCGCGAGAGAGCTGTATCGCAACTCTTGCCGGGCACTGTTCTTCATCACCGCGGGCGCCGCCTGCTTCCTCGTGCCGCACGCCAAGACCCTGCTTGTGACCCTCGCAGGCCCCTCCTTCGAGACCGCTTGGCCCGCACTGGCCCTCATGCTGCTCTTCCCGGTGTTCCAGACGATCGGCCAGCTCAACGGCGCGTTCTTCCTCGCGACCGAGGACACGCGCACGCACGTGGCCATCGGCTCCGCGGGCCTGCTCGTCGGCCTGCCCCTGACCTACCTCGTCCTCGCGCCGCGCTCGGCGCTCGTCCCCGGCCTCGACCTAGGCGCCGCCGGCCTGGCCGCTCGCTGGTCGCTCCTCCAGGTGGCCATGGTCGGGGTCCAGTCATGGGTCGTCGCCCGCCGCCAGGATGCCGGAAGCGAGATGGGACGGCACCTCGCGGTGCTGGCTGGGATGCTCGCCGTCGCATGGGCCGCGCGCCTGGCCGCCGGCTGGGCCGCGGCGATACTGCCCGGGCCGACGAGGTTTTGGACGCTCGCCCTCGCCGCCCCGCTCTACGCCGCCGCACTCGCGGCCTTCGCCCTAGCGCGCCCGGAAGCGGCCGGCACGTCGCGGGCGCAGCTCGCCCGCATCGCCGAGGCGCTCCGGCTCAGTTGAGCTGAAACGCCTGGCCGAGGGAGGAGACGTGTCGGGCAACGACCGCGCGGATGCGATCGAGCTCCGAGGCCGCTAGGCGCGGAGCCTCCGCCGACGACAACGCCCGGCCCAACTGCCCGGGATGCGACACGCCCGGGATGACGGTAGAGACGGCTGGGTTCGAGAGCACGTAGCTCAAGGCGAAATCATAGAGAGCCGCGTCATCGATACCCAGCTCCCGCTGGACCGCGTCGAGGGCCTTGAGCCGCGCCTCGAAGGCGGGGCCCGAGAAGTAGCGCGAGCGCTCCCCAGGCCCGCAGCCCGGCGCATCAGCCCCAGCGCGCCGTCATAGAGCAGGTGATGCAGGACCTGGACCGCGTCGAGGACTCCCGACGAGAGGCACGCCTCAACCGAAGCGGGCTCGCCCACCACGACCCCCGCGCGGCGGATGCGCCCCGCCTTCTTCTGGTCCGCGAGGAACGACAAGAGCCTGCCGTCCGCCAGGTCGGCGGCCGAGGGCTTGTTGAGCTGGAAGAGTTCCAGGCAGTCGACGCCCAGGCGCCCGAGCGACCGCTCGATCCTCGCCGCAAGATACGCGGTCGAAAAATCGCGCATCCCATCGTCGCGCAAGCCGGCCTTGGTCGCGATGACCACCCCGCGCTTGACCGAAGACGGCAGCTCGCCCAGAAGGACCTCGGCGCAGCCGTAGCCGTCGGCCGTGTCGAAGAAGGTGACGCCGCGGTCCACCGCCGCCCTCAGGATGGCGCGCGCCTCGTCGATGGGAACCGGCTTGACGCCGGGAAAGCGCCCGTCGGCGTTGGCGAGCTGGGCGGTGCCGAGCCCGATCTCGGAGACTTGAGCGGTCTTCCCGAGGCTCCGAAGGTTCATCCCTTCAGCTTCGCGGCTTCAGCGCGCAGGGCCTTGGCGCTGAGGCGGCTCTGGCGCATCGACTTCACGCACGCGCGGCAGACCGGGTCCTTGTACCACTCGCCCTTCTGATGCAGCTCGCGCAGGGCCTTCATCTTCGGCGAGTCCCAGCAGGACTGGATCGTGTCGCCGTTGAGGAGGTTGCCCAGGACGAAGTCCTTGCTCCTGTCCCGGATGGGTACCCCGCAAGGCGCGACGTTGCCGTCCACGTCGATGACTGGCATCTCCCAGGGGAGGCTGCAGTGGAACGGCTCGCCGCCCCCGTACTTCGCCTCGAGCTGTTCCCCTGAGAGCCCATCGTCCTCGTCGGGCTCGTTGAACATCGGGAAATCGATGCATTCCTGGAAGGTGATCACGTTGACCCCCTTCCGGCGGCTCCAGAAGTCGTAGAAGGCCTTCTTCTGGCCGATGTTCGCCTTCTGCTCGACGAAGCTCATACGCGTCCGGATATGCCCGGCGCCCTTGCGCAGCTTCGTCTCCAGAAAGGCCAGCACGCACTGGACGACCTTCTTGAAATCGCCGCCGACCCGGAGCACCTTGTAGGCCTCTTCGTCCGCCGCGTCGATCGAGAAGTTCATCTTGGTGATGCCCGCGTCGATGAGGCGTTCCGACTTCTCGGGCGTCAGAAGGTTCGCGTTGGTGTGCGTCCAGATGTCGATGATGCCCGCCTGGCTCGCCTGCCGAACCATGTCGAAGTAGCGGGGATTCATCAAGGACTCGGCCTCGTGGTCCATGAGGATGGAGGGCAGCTTCTTGTCCGCGCTTTCCTTGAGGATCTTCTCCCAGAGCTCCGGGCTCATATGCTTGTTGTCGCGCTCGCCCGCGGAGACCACGCGAGGACAGAAGGGGCATTTCAGATTGCAGTAGTAGGTCGCCTCGATCTCGAGGGTGAGCGGGAAAGGTGCGAGGTACTGCCGCTTTTGGGCCGCCTCGAAACGCCGGCGATAGTCGAGGTACTCGGGGGTCAGGTCGCGGCGCCAAGAGGGGTCGATCTCATACTCCGAGATGTGGTCCCAGTACTCCGAGATCGGGCAAGGCGCCAGATCGCCGACGTCCGTCGGGCTTTCGCTCATCAGACAGAAAAATTATAGCTTATTGTCGACGGACCCCTCCCCGCGACGGGCTTCCGGCGGGAAATGGTAGAATCCGCCTGCCTCGCATGAAGCCCCTGCTGCGCAGGACCAAGGAGCGGCTGCTGACGCTCTCTTTGCGCGCGGCGGCCGCCGAGCAGGGACTTGCGGATCTGGCCGGCCGGCTCCAAGGCTTGGCGGTAGACCTGGACCGCCAATACACCGACCACCGCATCAACACGGACTACCTGCGCACCAAGGTCCTCTGCCAGCAGGCGTTCCAGATGGCGTTCACCCTGCCGGAGCTCGAGTCCGCCCCCCGCACCATCGTGGACATCGGGGACTCGGCGGGGACGCACATCGGCTACCTCAAGGCGCTCAAGCCGGGCCTCGACGCACGGTTCGTCTCGCTGAACCTGGACGCGGAGGCGGTCAAGCGCATCCAGGCCAAGGGGATCGAGGCCCTGCTCGCCCGGGCCGAGGACATTGGGACCCTCGGCATCAAGCCGGACATCGCACTGCTCTTTGAGACGCTCGAGCACCTGCCCGACCCGTTCGATTTCCTGCATCGCCTCGCGTCCCGCACCTCCTGCAAGAAGCTGATCCTGACCGTGCCCTACGTCCGCGCCAGCCGCCTCGGGCTCCATCACCTGCGGGAGGGGATCAGGAAGCCGGTCTCGGCCGAGACCGTGCACCTGCTCGAGCTCTGCCCCAAGGACCTGCGGTTGCTGTTCGCGCACACCGGCTGGCGCGTCGCGCGCGAGCGGGTCTATCTGCAGTACCCGCGATTCTCGCCCTTGGCCCTGATGCGACCCTTGTGGGCCCGGTGGGACTTCGAGGGGTTTTACGCCGCCGCGCTCGAGCCTGACCCGACGTGGTCCTCTCTCTACGGTTCCTGGAGCTGAGCCCCGCCGAGGGACGGATCGTCCCGATTTAAACTAGAATATGTCAACCCCTATGGCGAAAATCCTTGTAACAGGCGGCTCCGGCTTCATCGGCTCGCACGTGGTAGACGCCCTGCTAGCAAACGGCCACGATGTGGCGATATACGACGTAGACTCCCCCCGTTACGGGCAGAAATGCCGCTTCGTGCGCGGCGACGTGCTGGACCTCCAGCGGCTGACCCTCTCCTGCAAGGGGATGGACTTCATCTACAATCTCGCCGCCGAGTCCAACGTGAACCGCTTCTTCGAGAGCCCGATGCATTCCAACCTCGTCACCTCCCAGGGCGTGCTCAACGTCCTCGAGGCGGCCCGAACGAACGGGGCGCGACGGGTCATTCACGCCTCGACGGAATGGGTCTACGGCTCGGCGCAGACCGCCGGCGGGACGGCGATAACCGAGGAAACGCCGTACACGTCCGAGCCCGACCACCTATACACCACCTCGAAGATCGCTGCCGAGATGTTCCTGAAGAACTACGCGCGGCTCTACAGCGTCCCCTATACGATCATGCGCTACGGGATACCGTTCGGCGAGCGGGCTCGACTGGAGACCGTGACGCCGATCTTCATCCGGAAGATCGTCCTCGGGGATGAGATCACCGTCAACGGCGACGGTTCGCAGACCCGGCAGTTCATATACGTGAAGGACCTCGCTGCGGGGAACGCCGCCTGCCTGAATGACAAGGCGGCGAATCAGGCGTTCAACCTCAACGGCCTGCGCCAGGTCTCTGTGCGGGAGATCATCACCACGCTGGAAAGCGTGCTCGGCAAGAAGGCTCGGGTGCGCTTCGGCGAGCCGCGGCCGGGCGAGTTCAAGGGCCGGTTCATCTCCTCGGAGAAAGCGAAGTCCCTCCTCGGCTGGAGCGCGAAGCTCCCGTATGAGGAGGCGATGCGCCTCTATGTCCCCTTGTTCCTCAAGGACCAGGGACTTTGAGCCTCGGCATGCTTCTCAAACCGCGCCTCCGTCCCCTGCTCGTCCCTGAAACCCTCCCATTCCGCAAGGCCATCTCCGCTCTCGACCAACGACCCGATTACGGGCTGCTCCTGATCGTCCGCCGCGACGGCCGGCTGCTCGGCGTGCTCTCCAACGGCGATGTCTACCGCGCTGCGTTCTCGGGCTCTTCTCTCGACGTCCCGGTGGGCGAGGTCTGCAACAAAACCCCCCTGACCCTCTTGGCAGGGGAACTGCGCCGCCCTGCGGCCGTGCGGGAACGCTTCAAGCGTCTGCTGGAACTGCGGGGGGTGCTCTGCCTTCCCGTGCTCGACGCGCAGGGCCGCCCCGTGGACATCCTGCGCTGGACAGACATCGAGCGCAAGGGCGCCGGCGCAGTGGCGCGCCCGCGCGTGGTGGTCGTCGGCGGAGCAGGCTACCTGGGGACGGTCCTGACGCAGCAACTGCTCGCACGTAACTATCGCGTGCGCGTGCTCGACAACTTCACGCACGAAAACTACGCCCTCTACGATCTACCGCATCAGAACGACATCGAGATCATCAAACAGGACATGCGCGACATCCGGACGGTGGTCGCCGCGCTCGACGACGTGCGGGCTGTGGTGCTGCTCGCGGCGGTCGTCGGCGATCCGGCCGGACGCAACAACCCCAAGGCGACAATCGAGATCAACTACCTGGCCGCCAAGATGACTGCCGAAGCCGCCAAGTACGCCTGCGTGCCTCGCTTCGTCTATGCCTCGACCTGCAGCGTCTACGGGGTGGGGAAGAAGCTGCTGGACGAGCGCGCGCCGCTGGCGCCCGTATCCCACTATGCGAAGACCAAGATCGCCGCCGAACGCGCGATTCTCTCGATAGCGGACCGGAGCTTCGCCCCGACCATCCTGCGCATGAGCACCCTCTTCGGCCTCTCTCCGCGCATGCGGTTCGACTTGGTCGCGAACGTCTTCGCGCTCAACGCGGTGCGCAAGAAGCGCATCGACGTACATGGCGGCAGTCAGTGGCGGCCGCTCTTGAGCGTGCAGGACGCGGCAGGCGCCTTCGTCCGCGTCATCGAGGCCCCCATCGCCCGCACAGCCGGACAGGTCTTCAACGTGGGCAGCGAGGAGCAGAACCTGCGCATCCAGCAACTCGCGGAGATAACGAAGGGCGTTTACCCGCGCACGCGGATCGTCGTCAACCGCTCCGCCGAGGACGTCCGCGACTACCGCATCTCCTTCTCAAAGATCCGCCGCAGCCTCGGCTTCCTGCCGTGCCACGGCGTCGCGGATGCGATCCGGGAGATGGGAGAGTTCGTCGCGAAGCATCCTGCAGAGAAGCTCGACAGCGGCAAGTACGTCAACCAGTCCCTGGACTATTGACTCGACGAGGCGGCCCGACCGCCCGGCCTCAGCCTGAGGCTCGAGAGGCGAGCCCGTGCCGCACCGATTCGAGGACCTGGGAAGGCGGGATGTCCATGCAGACGTTGCGGCGGCACGAGCTCTGGCGCCCGTTGAAGGCCGAGAAGCACGGGCTGCACGCCAGGCCGCGGTAAACCACGTGGACCTTGTCGCCCAAGGGTCTCCACAACAGCGGCGTCTCCGGACCGAACAGCACCACGATGTCGATCTCCGTCAGCGTGGCGAAATGAGCCGGGCCGCTGTCGTTGGTGACCAACACGGCTGAGCGCCCGTAGAGCGTCAGCAGCTCGCGCAGGGTCGTCTTCCCGGCGGCCGAACGGCAGCGAGGAGACCCCACGGCCGCTTCCAGCTTCTCGACGGCGGCCGCCTCCAGCTCGCTCCCCGTCAGCAGGATGAACGCCTTCGGGATCTCCGCAAGGATCAGCTTCGCCAGCTCCACATAGCGCTCATCCGCCCATTTGCGCAGCGGGACGCCGCCGAGGTCGCCGTTGTTAGAATTGAGCAGGACGACGAGGTCGCCGGCTCGGACCCCGGCCTGGGCCAGCAGGCGCTCCACGTTCGCCGAATCCTGCGCGGCGGGCTGGAAACGCCGTCGAGGCGGCAGCGGGGCCGCGCAAGCGTACTCGAGGCGCGGAAGATCTCCCGGCGGGCTTTCCACGGCTTTCGCGAGCACCTCGAACATCCGGCTGATGTGGATGTGCGGATTGAACCTGACGCGGTGGGTGAGAAGCTGCCCGCGATACGGCCCCTCGCCGAAATAGGCGTGGCAGCCTACGCGCTGGCGGCAGCCGGCTGACCACGCGAACAGGGCCGTGGCCCGCGCGAAGAAGTCCAGGTCCAGGGAGCACTCCACGCCCAAGCGCCTGAGGCGCAAGACGGCGGCGATCGCGTCGGCCGCGAAATGCGGGAAGGAATCGGTGCGCAGGGTCAGGATGTTCTCGCGCGGCAGGTAATCCAAGATCTCCAGCAAGCCCTTGGCCTCCGCGAACGTCAGGAAATAGAGGTTTTCGCGGCCCACCACGGCCCTCAACGAGCTGACGGCGGACTCGAGGCTGATGAGGGCCCCGAGTTCCGAAAGCTTGATGACGACCACGCTCCGCGGCCGGCCGTCCGGGCTCTTCCGCCGCCAGCGGAACGGGGCCGAGAGAAGGGTGGCGGCGAGGCAGAGGGGAACGCCGAGCCAGGAGTCCACTCTCCTCATCGAGCTTACTTTCATGCTGGAGGACAGTTTAGCATCTCGACGCTTACACGATGAGGCCCTTCCAGAGCAGCCTTAGGAAGTCTTGCCAGAACAGGGCCCTGATCCCCGGGCCCATGTCGCGTGTGACCGGGTCGAGGCTGACGACGGCGTAGTCCTTGACCAAGCCCTCTTCCTTCAATGCCATCAGCCCTTTGAGGTGATTGGACTGGACTTGCCTCGTCGCCTTGATCTCGACGGCGAGTTTGCTGCCGATCAGAAGATCCACCTCGAAGCCGTTCTTGGTGCGCCAGAAATGCAGCGGCACGTCCTTGCCCGTTAGGCCCAGGTAGGCCCGTGTCTCCATGACGATAAAGTGTTCGAAGGCGTCGCCGAAGGCGGGGTTGCCGGCCGAGATGGGGGTCCGCTTCGTGACGTGGTTCACGACGCCGATGTCGAAGAAGTAGAACTTCGAGCGCGTGATCGCCTTCCGCGTCTTCGTCTCAAGGAAGGGAGAGAGCTCGAATCCCATGTGGGTATCCTTGAGGACGGAGATGTAGTTCTCGATGGTCCGTGGAGGTACCCCCGCGTCGTTGGCGAGATTCTGATAGTTGATCTCCGATCCATTGGACACGGCGAGAACGTCCATGAAGCGCACGAAGTTCTCGATTTTCCTCGTCAGCGCCTCGGCCTGAACCTCTTCGTGGATGTAGAGGCGGCTATACGCCTTCAAGTCCTCTTCAGGGGACTCTGAAAGGTAGACTTTCGGAAGCCCGCCGCGGTTGACGTATCGGAGGAGGTCGAAGCCCGGGATCTCCTCCGAGGTCAGAGGGTAGAAGGAGGCCTCCCATGCGCGACCGCCCAACATGTTCGCGCCCCCGCGTCGGAGCTTGCGCGCGGAACTGCCGGTCAGCAGGAAGCGGATGCCCCTCTCCTCGATGAGCCGGTGGACCTCATCGAGGAGCCTGGGGATCTTCTGGATCTCGTCGATGACGACGGCCTTCTCCCCCGCGGCGATCTCCTCGGAAAGCTGTCTGGGCCTCCTCATCAATCGGTCGTATACGTCGCTATCGAGGAGATCGAAGAGGGGGATGTCCCCGAGCGTCTTCTTGATCCAAAAGCTCTTTCCCGTGCCCCTGGGGCCGAACAAGAAGAAGCTGTTCTTGGCCAGGCTCTTTCTCAGGTCGAGGAATCGTTTGAACGTCGTCATGCATCGTCCGCTGTCGACCGCTCTATTACACCAAACAAGTCAAGACCTTTTTAGGGCAATATGGAAATACAATCGCGCTACGCGGCCGGGTCGGCGTGGCGGAAACGGTACCAGTCCCAGTGGCCGCGGAGCTTGAGCTCGAAGAGCTCGACGGTGTCCACGGCCAGGATCTCGTTGCGGCACAGGAGCATCGGATCGCGGCCGGGCTCGTTGAGGCCGAAGCGGCTGGTGCCCGCCGCGGTGAAGCCCGCGGCGCGGACGAGGCCGGCGACGCGGCGATCCGCCGAGCCGTGCGGGTACGACATGAGCGTGACCGGCCGTCCGAGGACGTCCTCGATGAACTTGCGGCTGTCCATCAGCTCCCGGCTCACGGCCGCGTCGTCGGCCTTCTTCAACCGGATATGGCTCATCCCGTGCGCGCCGATCTGCGCGCCGGCGACAGTCGCGAGCTCCTTGAGCTGCTCGCGCGTCAAGTGGTGCGGAGAGCCGTCGCGGATGAAGCCGGGCGTGACGAAGACGGTGAAGGGGATGTTCCGCGCCGCGAGGATCGGCGCCGCGGTGGTGAGCGCGTCGCGATAGCCGTCGTGAGGCGGTCCATGTGCTCCTCGAAGCGCTTGGGCTCGATCGACAGCCCGTAGGGGTCTTCAGGGAGCTTCGTCCCGACCGAATGATAGAGCAGCACGCGCTGGCCGGCTTTGGGCAGCGGCGGCACGCCCGCCAGCCGCATCGCGCGAGAAAGCGCCGTGAACGCCGCGTACTTGAAAGAAGCGCCTGTCATGCCAAGCTGCCCTGCTTGAGCCAAAGGCCGAGGTTGAAGGCGCGCCTGGTCCAGGGCGACGGGGACCACTCCCATTCGCCCAACTGCTCGACAGCCCGGGCCTGGAGGCCTCGCTTGAAATTGAACACGCCCCAGTTGCGCAGCGGATCGATGCCGGTGAGGTCGAATTCCTTAAAGCCCGCGTCCTTGAGACGGGTGATGGCGCGCCAGTACATGAAGTTGGGCAGATTGCGCTCAAGGCCCCAAGCATTGGCCGCGGACAGCGCGAAGTATGCCTTCTCCTTGAAGGTCCAGAGCGCGCCGCCGCAGCCATCCTTGCCTTGGGCCTTGACTACCATGAACTCGATCTGGCCGCCGAGCTCCTTGGACATGCGCTCGAGGTCGGCGAGGCTCAGGCTCTGTGCTCTGAGCCCTTTGCGCTCCACGAGCTCATTGTGCAGGGGCAGATATCGCTGCCACAACGAAGAGTCGCTGCCGAAAGTGATCTCAGGCACGGCGGCCTCGGCCCGGCGCAATTGGTTTCGCCAATTGCGCTCCAAGCCGGCCATGAGCTCGTCGAGGCTGCGGTTGAGCTCCACGACGTAGGTCAGGCCCGTGTCCAAAGGCAGGAGGGGCCGGACAAAACCGCGCTGGCGTAAAACGAGCTGGGCTTCCAGGTCCATGGACCCGGCCAGGTTGAGACGCAGGACCGGACGGGAGTAAGTTGCGAGATGGGACTTGAGCCCTTCGAGGTACTTGGACAGGGAAGCGAAATCCTGCTCAATGGGCCGGTCTTTTCTGAAGACGGGTCCGCCGTTGATCCACAAGACCGTGGCGGCGCCCACGGGCGCCTTGCGCAGAAGGCCAAGGGCCATGGCCATGGGCGTCTCGCCGTTCAACAGGGCCGTCGGGATGACTTCCCAGGAGTTCTTCTTCCACGCTCCCCATGCCCAAGTTTGCTTGACGTGGTAGTCATCGAAACCGGAGAGCCACTTGTCCCAATTCGGCTGGGCTTCCTCAGCCGACAAGCAACGCCATGTCACCATAGGAAGTGGGCTCCTCGTATGTCCTTGTAGTGCTGCGGCGCCGCCGCCGCCACCTCGACGGGCAGGTCCGGCCAGGGCAGACTGAAGAGGCCGCAAGCGTTGAGTTTGGACTCGGCCTTGTCCGCGGCCTCCCCTGCCGCGTGGTAAGGGAACAAATACGGCGTCGCATGCTCAGGCAGGCTGGGAAATACCGGCGTGACTCCGCAACCCGCAAGCAGGTCCGCGCAAAAGGCATAGAGAGCCCGGCGCCGTTCGGTCTCCGCTTGAGGCTCGGCGCAAAGCTGCGGCCCGCCCAACTCGGCGCAAGGCTCTGGGGTGCCCGGGATACGCGCTTCCCCTTCAGGGTCAGGCGGCGGCAGCTCTTGCCCGGCCTTAAGCGCCCGCAGCCGGCGGCCCAAGCGGATAGCGCTCCACGCGCCCTTGGCGCCCACGATGGGCGCCAGCTCGCGCAGCCAGCGCCGCTTGCCGGCCGGGCGCGGCGTAAAGGGCAATTGCCCGGCGGCCTGCCCCCAAAGAGCCGGATCATTGACCGCCAGAGCTCCTCCGTCCGGCAGGGGCATGGATTTTCGCAGGCTGAAGATCCCCAAAGGCGCGCGGCAGCCCAGGGCACGGCCTTGCCCGTCCCGGCTGAACAGGCCGTGGCAATTGTCCTCGATGAGAAGCGCGCCCGTGCGGCGGCAGTACTCTTCGAACGGGGCCAAGTCCTGGGCAAAGCCGAAGAAGTTGACGGCCACGACCGCGCAAGCCTGCGGCCAATCCCGCGGATGGGCGGCCGGCTCGAGGGCAGGGGTCAAACCATAATAGACCGGCCTGGCGCCCAAGACCGCAACCGAGGCCACGACTTCCCGGCAGAGATACCCCGGCAGCAGGACCGCCTTGCCAGGCTCCGCGCCGGCCAGGCGCAAGGCCTCCTTCAAGGCCCAGCGGCCTAGGCTAAAGTAGCGCAGCCGGTCATGCCCAAGGACCTCTTCGAAGCGCCAGGCGCGGCGCGCGCGAGGGGGCTGATAGACCGAGGCGAGCAGTCCGCTCTCTTCCATTCAACGCCCCCTTCTCAGAAGCCACAGGAAAGCGCGCGCGAGGTTGCGCGGGTCCCAGGGGAACGTGGACAGCATCCGCCTGAGGTAGCGGACCTGAAGCTCGGGATCCTCGCCATGAAACATCAGCTGGCCCAGTGCGGAACGATAGACGGAGGCGAGGCGCCGGCGCATGCGAAGGCGGTCCGACAGAGAGGGCCGCTCGCCGAAGCGCGTCTTGAAATGGTCGTGAAGCAGCGCCTCGAGGTTGGAATGGTGATATTCGACGCGGCGCGAGGCCGCGCGCTCAACGAGCTGATACTCGCCCAGCACCCGGCCGAGGAAATGGAACCGCGCCGTCTTGGACAGGCGCATCCAGAAGTCGTAATCCTCGACGGTATTGAACTCGGGATTCTCGCGCATGCCGCCGATGGCCAGGGCCTTCTCCTTCTTGAACACGCTCGCCGACGGCGAGAGGGCGTTGCCGGCCATCAGCAGTCGGTCGTACATCCGGTCGACACCCGGGCCATTCGCGGACGTCCGCACGACGACGCCGTCCTTGACGATATTCTCGTTGTGGCAGACGAGGTCGACCTCGGGCCGCCGCTTGAATTCCGCCATGACCTCCTCGAGCTTCTCCGGCCGCCACAGGTCGTCGTGGTCCAACAGGGCGATGTAGGCGCCTTGCGCGGCGCGCATGCCCGTGTTGCGGGCGGCGGCGATCTTCTTATTCTCCTGGCGGATCGCCCGGCCGCGCAGCCCATGGCGCGCAAGGTAGCGTAGGGCGACCTCGCAGGTACCGTCGGTCGAGCCGTCGTCGACGACGATCACCTCGTAGTCCTTGAAGGTCTGGGCGCGCACCGTGTCGAGCGTCTTCTCGATGAACGCGGCCGCGTTATAGGCCGGGATCACGACGCTGACCAGCGGAGCCTCAGGTCTTGACGCGGGCATGGGCCTTCATGTGGCCGAGGCCTTCCTCGAGGGCGATCGGCTTCACCCCGAGCTCCTTCTCCATCCGCCGCGTCACGAAGCTGGTGTTGGGCGGGCGCGAGGCGATGTCCGGGAAGGCCTTGCTCGTCACCGGCCGGATGAGCCCGGCGTCCAGGCCGAACGTCTTCGCGATCTGCCGGCCGAGCTCGACGCGGTTGACCACGTCGCGCCCGGCGAGATGGAACGTGCCGCTCAGCCGCCGCCGCACGATCTGCCAGAGCGCCTCGCCGCACTGGATGTTGTAGAGCGGGTTCTCGAAAACGTCGTCGACGAGCTGGATGGCCTCGCCGCGCATGAGCTTCTCCAGGATCCACGTGGCCGGATTGGGACGGCAGACCGGATGGTTCCAGCCGTACATCAAGATCGGCCGCACGATGGCGTAGTCCTTCAGCGTCTCCTGCACGAGCCTCTCGCACTCGGCCTTGAGCCGGCCGTACTTGTTGACCGGGTTCAGCGCGGCGCTCTCGGCGTAAGGCGCCGAGCGCCCGTCGAAGACGGCGTTGGTCGAGATGTAGACGAAATGGCAGCCCGCGCGGCGGCTCGCCGACGTCACGTTGAGCGTCCCGACGAGATTGGATTCCAGGCTCTCGGCGTAGTGGCGCTCGACGTAGTCGACGCTCGCGATGCCGGCCGCGTGGACCACCGCGTCGAAATCGTGGCTCGCGAACAGCTGGTCCACCTTGGCTTTGTCGCGGATGTCGAGAACGATGTGCTTGGCACGATCGTCTTCGACCGCGTAGTCGCGCTGATGGAGGCTGAGGATCTTGACGCCCTTAGGAGCCGTCTCGCCCATGCCCTTGCCCAACAGGCCCGTTCCGCCCGTGATGAGGATCGTACCAGTCTTCATGGAGGATCTTCGCGACCGCCTCCCGGCATTTTATATCATTCGACGAACGGCTCCTATTTGTATGATGGCTCACGGAAAGCGATGAAGACGCCGAATGATCTTCAGGCCGTCCTCCTCTGCGGCGGCAAGGGCGAGCGCCTTCGCCCGCTGACGGCGGACCTGCCCAAGCCCCTGGTGCCCATCAAGGGGAAGCCCATCCTGGGATATGTGGTCGGCCATGCCCGCAAACACGCGATCAAGGACTTCATCGTCGCCGTCGGCTACAAGGCCGGCAAGATCAAGCGGTACCTGGAGCGGGAGCTGAAAATAAAGGCGGCGCTGGTGGATTCCGGCGACGTCGATATCATCAAGAGGATCGTGGATTGCGCTCCCCATATCAAGGGCGATTTCATCGTCTTGTACGGCGACACGCTTTCCGACGTGAACCTCAAGGAGCTCGCGCGCTTCCACCGTGGGCGGCCCGAGCCGGTCACGATCACGGTGTGGCCCCTGCGCAGCCCGTTCGGCGTCCTCGAGGTCACCGACGACGGCCAGATCCTGTCGTTCAAGGAGAAGCCGCTGCTCGACCGCTGGATCAACATCGGCTACTTCTACTTCGAGAGAGAAGCCCTCGCGTGGATGAAGGATTTCGAGCACTTCGAGGATTTCCTCCATCATCTGGTGACCAAGGGGAAGATGAACGCGTTCCGGCACACCGGCATCCACATCACCGTCAACACGCACCAGGAGCTGCGGGAAGCCGAACGCAACATCGGGCGCGTCTCATGAAGAACGGCTTCTGGCGCGGCAAGAACGTCTTCGTCACCGGCATCAACGGCTTCATCGGCGGCAACCTGGCCAAGGGTTTGCTGGCCCAGGAAGCGCGCGTGGTGGGCCTGCTGCGAAACAAGAACGAAGACACCCTGCTGTATTTCGAGAAGCTGGCCGGCAAGGTGACCCTGATCGACGGCGACCTTTGCGACAAGGAGCTGATGGAGCGGATCATCGTCGAAGAGCGCATCGATTGCGTCTTTCACCTGGCCGCCCAGGTGGAGGTCGGGGTGGGGATGGCCAACCCCTATCTGACCTGTGAGACCAATATCCGCGGGACCTACACCCTGCTCGAGGCGGTCCGGCAGTTCGCGAAGAACATCAAGGCGGTCGTTGTCGCCTCCACCGACAAGGCGTACGGCTCCTACGGCCGGGACATGATGCCCTATAAGGAAGATTACCCGCTCAAGCCCCGCTATCCCTATGACACGTCCAAGGCGTGCGCGGACATGCTCGCCCGCGCCTACGCCTCCGACGTCTACCGGCTGCCGATCGTCGTGACGCGCTTTTGCAACATCTTCGGCCCGGGCCAGCTGAACTTCTCCGCCATCGTGCCCGACGCGATCACCTCGGCCCAAGGGTACACGGAGTTCATCCCTCGCGGGGACGGCTCGCAAATCAGGGACTTCATCTACGTCGAGGACGTCATCGAGCTCTATCTGACCATGGGCGAGGCCCTGGCCAAGGACCCGAGAGGGATCGCGGGCGAGGTCTTCAACGCGGGGACCAACTCCCCCATCTCCGTGCGGAGGGTCGTGGAGCAGATCTACAACATGTCCGGCGACAAGAAAGGCTTGGCGCGGGTCTTGTCTCTGATGAAAGGGAAGAAGACGGTGGGCGAGATCGACTGCCAGTATATGGATTTCGAGAAGGTGAACAAGATTTTCGGCTGGAAACCGCGCCACGACTTCAAAGCGGGCCTGCAGAAGACTTATCGGTGGTTCGAACGCTACAACGAGCATCGGTTCCGCGCCCGCCAGGATGCCCGTCGCTGACATCACGGTCGTCTTTCCGTACTACAACGAGGCGGAAACCATCCGAACGACCCTCGACCTCATGAGCCGGCAGACGCTGATGCCGCGCGAGGTATACTTCGTCAACTCCTCCTCGACCGACGGCTCCGCGCGCATCGTCGATGATTGGATCGCGGCCAATCAGCCGCGCTTTGAAACGAAGTTCCACAACGTCTCCGAGGGCACCGGCACCCCCTCCTCTTCGAAGAACGTCGGCATCCGGCGCGCGGCCTGCGACTGGGTGGCCTTCATGGACTGCGGCCAGCGGTTCCAAGAAGACTGGCTGGAGAGGCAATGGGCTTACGTCAGGTCGCATCCGGAGGTCGATCTGGTCTCCGGCGGCTGCGTCATGACGGGCGAGGGGCTCATCGACCAGTCGGCGGTGGCGATGACCTCCGGCTACAAGGCTTTTCGGCCCTGCGTGCCGACGTCTCTCGTCAAGAAGACCGTTTTCGACAAGACCGGGCCGTTCAGAGAGAACCGCCGCGCCGGCTACGACGCGTCCTGGGCGTCGTCGCTTGCGAGGGCGGGAGTGCGGCGGGGCATCAACGAGGACGTCGTGATCCGCTACCTCGGCGTCAATTACGCCGATTCGCTTTCCGAGTGCTTCAGCAAGGCTTTCCGTTATGCCGTCCCGATGGTCGGCCTTCCCGGCTGCTACACCCCCTACGCTTATCTCGCCGCCTTGGTCGTCGCGGCGTCCTGCTGCGCTCGCCATCCGAGGAGCTTCTGGCTCTTTCTGGCCGCCTACGTTCTCTTCCGCGGCTACTATTATCCGGCGCGCAAATCACGGGGATTCGCGCTGATCAAAGAACGCAAGCTCGCCCTCCTCACCTTGCCCCTGACGGCGATCGTGATCGACGCCGGACGGACGTTGGGATACATGAAAGGTATAATCGTCGAACCATGGCTACGCTGAGCATCGTCATCCCGGTCTACAACGAGCGCGCCACTCTGCCGACGCTCCTGGAGCGGGTGCGCGCGGTGCGGCTGCCTGTCGAGCGCGAGATCATCCTGGTGGACGACGGCTCCACCGACGGGACGCGCGACTGGCTCAAGGACAACGCCGGCGGCGCCCGCGTGATCCTGCACGAGAAGAACCGCGGCAAAGGCGCGGCGGTCCGCACGGGCATCGCCGCGGCGACGGGCGATTTCCTCATCATCCAGGACGCCGACCTCGAGTACGACCCGGCCGATTATCCGGCCCTGCTCACTCCGCTGCTCGACAACCGCGCGGACGTCGTCTTCGGCTCGCGCTTCCTGGGCGGCCCGCACCGCGTCCTGCTCTTCTGGCACTATTTCGCCAACCGCATCTTCACGCTGATCACCAACGTCCTCTACAACGTCAACCTCGACGACATGGGGACCTGCTACAAGGTCTTCCGCACCGCGGTCCTGCGCCCCATCCCGATCCGCTCCGAGGGCTTCGGCTTCGAGGCGGAGGTGACGGCGAAAGTCTGCAAGCGCCATCTGAGGATCTACGAAGTGCCGATCTCCTACAGCGGGCGCACCTACGCCGAGGGCAAGAAGATCACCTGGCTCGACGGCTTCGCCTACCTCTTCTGCCTTCTACGCTACCGCTTCGCCGACTGATGGACCGCGTCAAGGTCCTGCAGGTCATCGAGTGCGGCGGCCCGGGCGGCTCGGGACAGCAGGTCGCCGCCTTGTGCAACGCGCTCGACCCCGCGCGCTTCGAGGTGGGCCTGGCGTACGCGGTGCGGCCGGGCACGGCGCCTGAGGATTACCGTCGCACGGCCCCGGGGGCCGCACAGGCCTTCCATATTCCCGAGATGACGCGCGAGATATCCCCCGGCCGGGATCTCGCCGCGCTGCGGCGCCTGACGGAGCTTTTCCGGCGCGAGAAACCGGACGTCGTGCACGCCCACTGCTCCAAGGCGGGCGCGCTCGCGCGTCTGGCGGCGCGCCGCGCGGGCGTGCCGCGCATCTTCTACTCGCCGCGCGGCTACAGCTTCCTCATGCTCGACCGGCCCGCCGCGAGCCGCGCCTTCTACCGCGCGATCGAGCGCTCGGTGTCGTGGATCGGCGAGATCGTGGCCGTCTCCGAGAGCGAGGCGGCGCTGGCGCGTACGCTGTCCTGGGGCAAGCCGGTCCACGTCGCGCCCGACCCCTATTGGCCCGCGCTTCCCTCACCGCGGGAAGTCGGGAAGGGGGGCGCGGTCACGGTCGGGGCCTGCGGCCGCCTCACCTACGCGCGCAACCCCGAGGCCTTCGTGCGCCTCGCCCAGCGCCTGACTGATTCGCGCAACGATCTGCGCTGCCTCTGGGTGGGCGACGGGGAACTGGGGGCGCAGGTCCGCGAGATGATCCATGACATGAACCTGTCCTCGCGCCTGGAGTTGACGGGCTGGCTCGCCCCCGAGACCGCGCGCGAACGCCTGCGCGGGCTGGACGTCCTCGTCCATTTCTCGCGCTGGGAAGGGCTGCCGAACGTCGTGCTCGAGGCGATGGCCGCCGGCGTTCCCGTGGTGGCGTCCGACGCGCCGGGCAACCGCGACGCGGTGACCGACGGGGAGACCGGGCTCATCGCAAAAGACGAAGTGGCGCTGTTGGAAAAGACGCTGGAGCTCGTCGACGATCCCGCCCGGCGAAAGCGCATGGGAGAGGCGGCGCGCGAGCGGGTGGCCCAACGATTCAGCCCGCGAAAGACGGTAGAGATACTCGAACAGCTTTACGCCGGGTAAGTCCCCCCACCCCAACCCTCCCCCACAAGGGGGGAGGGAGAGTTAGGGATCTTCTTGCAGCGCGGCGTAGAGCCGCGTCGCCGAGAACGCGCCTAGCGCGGCGAGCACGGCGGCGACCGCGGCGCGCGCCGCCCACGGAAGCGACCTCAGAGCGCCCTCGCCGGAAAACAAGTCGAGCCACGGGTGCAGGCTCCAGGACCACACCGTCGCCTTCTCAAGGTCGACACGCCAGCCGTAGCCGGGCCAAGTGAGGTAGCCGCCGAGGGCGTGGACGAGGATCGAGAAGGCCCCGGCGCCGCACCACGCCGCCAGCCGCCGAGGCTCGGACCGGATCGCGCTCTCCAGTTCCGCGCAGCAGAAAGCCAATACCATGGCCATGGCGGCGAAGTAGCGCGTGCCGAACGTAGCGCCGCCCACCCAGGAGTCGTAGCAGGCGACGAAGGCCCATGTCGCGAGCGCGCCCGGCGCCAGCCAGCGCGACTCGGCGCTCGCCTCGCGCCGCAAGGGGGCCCATAGCCCGAAGGCCAAGAAAGGCGAGAACAGCAGCATCCCGCGCGTCGGACTGAGCAGCATGGCGACGAAGGCGGCGGGCTGAAAGCCCGTCAGCAGGGCCGCATGGACCGGAGCCTCGGGCGGGACGAAGCGCCCCGTGTAGTGATGCCAGTAGCCGAGCAGCAAGACAGCCGGGACGGCGGCGCCGAGCGCAAAGCCGGGCAGGCGACGCGCACGATGGAACAGCACGTGGAGCCCGGCGGGCGCGGCGAAGAAGACGCTGTCCGGCCGCGCGGCGACGGCCCAGCCGAAGCCGAGCCCGGAGAGGAAATCCCAACGCCTTCCCGCGCGCGTGAGGCCGAGCAGGCCGAGCGACAGGCCCAGGCAAGCGGGGCCGTGCTGGTACAACGCCTGGCTGCTGACGCTGAAGGCCCAGGTGCCGAAAGCGTAGAAGGCGGCGATGCACAGCGCCCATGCGCGCGACGCGCGGGCGGAGCAGGCATGATAAAGAAGCGACACCGAGCCCGCAACGATCAGCGCCGCGCTCACCTTGGAGAGGTTGTGCAAGAACTGCTCGGTCGGCAAGACTCCGCCCAGCGTCGGCAAGAGGTACAGCGGCAGGGCCATCAGCGCCGGGGCGACCGGGTAGAGAGAAAGGCGATGAGGCCCGGCGGCAAGGGTGAAATTCAGCGGCAGCAGGCGATCGCCGATAAAGCGGTCCAGCGCGAACGTGTGATCGCGCAGCAAGGCGAAGGGCACGAGGGACATCGGGATGTCGTCGCCGCCATGCCAGCGAAAAGTGGAGAGATAGACCGCGGCCGACAGCAGGAAGAGGAACGCGCCCGGACGCCGCTCCCACGGGCGGCGCGCTTCGGCGAACAACCAGCCGAGCCCGGCCAGGCAGGCGAGGAAGGCCGGGGTCCATAGGACGCCGCCGCGAAAATCGGCCCAGAAGAACCAGGAGAGACCGGCGGCAAAAGCAAAGCTGAAGATACGTTTCGGCGCGGGCACGGGAAGCCGAGTATAGCGTTTTTTGTTAGAATCGCTTGATGAGTCGGCAACGGCGTCTTGACGTCGAGCGCGAGCTGAAGGCCGTCATCGGCCTGGAAGCGGATGCCTTGCGCCAAGTCCAGCGCGCCGTGAACGAGGCCTTCACCCGCGCGGTGCGCCTGTTGGCCCGCTGCCGCGGCAAGGTGGTCGTCACGGGCATGGGCAAGTCGGGGCTCATCGGCCACAAGATAGCCGCCACCCTCGCGGCGACCGGCACGCCCGCCATCTACCTGCACCCCGCCGACGGGATGCACGGCGACCTGGGCGTGGTCCAGCGGGGCGACGTGGTGCTCGCCATCGGGAAGTCCGGCGAGTCCGACGAGCTGAACGCGATCCTCCCGGCCATCAAGCGCATCGGCGTGCCGATCGTGGCGATCACCTCGAGCGTCCGCTCCACCTTGGCGCGCCGCTCCGATCTGGTGCTGTTCACGCCCATCGACCGAGAGGCCTGCCCGCCCAACCTTTCCCCCACTTGCCGCCCCACCGCGGCGCTCGCCGTGGGCGACGCCTTGGCGGTCACGCTGATGAAGCTGCGGGGCTTCAAGAAGGAGCATTTCGCCTTGCTGCACCCGGGCGGCCGCCTGGGCAAGCGCCTCACGCTCACCGTCGCCGACATCATGCGCGACGGCGACAGCAACCCCGTCATCGGCGCGGGCGCGACCATGCAGGAGGCGCTCGTCGAGATGACGCGCCAGCACGCGGGGGCGGTCTCGGTCGTGGACCGGCGCGGCAGGCTCCTGGGCCTCGTCACCGATTACGACATCCGCCGCCAGCTCGAGCGGGGCGAGAACATCCTGCGCAAGTCGGTCAAAGAGGTGATGAACCCGCGCGCCACCTCGATCCGCTCCGACCGCCTGGCCGTAGAGGCGGCGGACCTGATGGGCAACCGCAAGTACCCCTTCACCGTCCTGCCCGTGGTGGACGCGCGCGGGCGGGCGATCGGCATGATCAATCTCGTGGATATCCGCTCGCGGGGCCTGTGAAGACCCGGACTTCTCCCTCCCCCCTTGCGGGGGTGGCTGCCCCCGGGCAGGGTGGGGGGTCGGCGACCGCGCCGGTCGCTTTTCCTGTCTGGCTGAGGCACGCCCTGCGCCTCGCGCTGCATCTCCTCTTGGACGGCGCAAGCGTCGTGCTGGCTTACCGGCTCGCCTACGAGCTGCGCTTCCACGACGCGGCTTTTTTGCGGCGCTTCCCGATGATCGGCGTCGATCCGGGCTGGTACCTCCACCGCAAGCTCCTTTTCGCGGTGGTGCCGATGTGGCTGGCGCTGTTCTGGTACGACGCGCGGCTCTACGCCGCGGCCTACAGATCCGGCTCCGACCGTTTTCTCCTGATCTGCAGAGGCGCGGCGCTGGCCACCATGGTGACGCTCGCGGCGACGTTCATCTACAGCCGGCTGCTCTTCTCGCGCCTCGTGATGCTCATGGCCGCCCCGCTCGCCGTCGCCTTCGTGGCGGTGGCCCAGGCCGCGGTCCTCAAGCTCGACCGCTGGGTGGCGCGCCACGAGCACACCTCTCCCCTGCTTCTCATCGGCGGCGGCAAGGCCTCGGAGCTCATCCGGCTGAATCTGCTGGCGCGCCACCCCGGCCTTCCCATCCACCAGCTCGACGAGCTCACGAGCGCCGACGAGGCGCTGGCGGCCGCCCGGGCCTGCGGAGCGCGCGAGGTGGTGCTCACGCGCTCGGCGCGCGGCAGCGCCGCGGCCCTCGCCCTGGCCGAGGCGTGCGAGAATGCCGACATCGACTTCAAGATCGTGCCGGACCTGCTCGAGCTGAGACTGGGCGAGCTGCAGATGGACGGGTCGCTCGGCGTGCTCGCCTATCGCCTCCAGCACACCTCTCTCACCCCCGCCAACTACGCGGCCAAGCGCGCCTTCGACATGGCCTTCAGCCTGTTGGTGCTGGCCGCCGCGGCCCTGCCGCTGGCTCTCATCGCCCTGCTCATCAAGCTCGATTCCGACGGCCCGGTGCTGTATCGCCAGAAGCGGCTGGGGCTGCGGAGCCAGCCCTTCGACGCCTACAAGTTCCGGACGATGCGCCGGGACGCCGAGGCCCGGCTCAAGGACGTGCGCACCGAGCAAGGGGGCTTCTTCAAGCTCAAGGACGACCCGCGCGTGACGAGGGTCGGGCGCGTCCTGCGGCGCTTCTCGCTCGACGAGTTCCCGCAGTTCTTGAACGTGCTGCGCGGCGAGATGAGCGTCGTCGGGCCGCGGCCCCTCGCCGTCACGACCGGCGAGCTGGAGGAGCTGGTCCGCGAGTTCGGGCCGACGGCGAAGAAACGGATGAACATGCTGCCCGGCATCACGGGGCTGTGGCAGGTCTCGGGCCGCTCGGACGTCGACAGCGAGCAGCGCTTCGCGCTCGACATGTACTACATCGAGCGCTGGTCTTTGGGCCTGGACCTCACGGTGATCCTCAGGACCGTGCCCGCGATGCTGCTCGGCAAAGGAGCGTACTGATGGAAACGGCGACCGCCTTGGACCGCATCCCGTTCTTGGACTTGAAGGATCAGTACGCCGCGCTGCGCGGCGAGCTGCTGGAGGCGGCGACGCGCGTGCTCGACAGCGGGCGCTTCATCCTCGGGCCGGAAGGCGAGGCCTTCGAGCGCGAGTTCGCCGAGCTGCAGGGGGCGCCCTCGTGCCTCGGCGTCTCCTCGGGCACGGACGCGCTGATGCTGGCGCTGGAGGCGTCGGGCGTGCGCGCCGGAGACGAGGTGATCGTCCCCTCCTTCACCTTCATCGCCACGGCCACCGTCGTCAACGCCGTGGGCGCGACCCCCGTCTTCGCCGACGTGGACCCGGAGCGGCTGACCTTGGACGCGGCCAGCGCCGCCTCGCGGGTGACGAAGCGCACCAAGGCGATGATCCCGGTCCACCTTTTCGGCGGCCCGGCGGAGATGGCGCCGCTCGTCGCGCTCGCGCGCGAGCGCAAGCTCGCTTTGATCGAGGACTGCGCCCAGGCGCACCTGGCGACGTACAAGGGCAAGGGCGTCGGCTCCATCGGCGACGCGGGCGGCTTCTCGTTCTACCCCTCGAAGAACCTCGGCGCGGCGGGCGACGCCGGCGCCATCACGACGCGGCGCAAGCCCCTCGCGGACGCCTGCGCGACGCTGCGCGACGTCGGCCGCCGCCCGGGCAAGAAGCGCTACGAGCACGAGTGCGTCGGCCGCAACTGCCGCTTAGACGAGCTGCAGGCCGCCGTCCTGCGCGTCAAGCTCAAGCGGCTGGCCTCATGGACCGAGGCGCGCCGCCGCCTGGCCGCGCGCTACCGCGCGGGCCTCGCCGGCCTGGACCTGCGCCTGCCGCCGCCCGAGGAGGCCGGCAGCCGCCACGTGTACCACTGCTTCACCGTCCAGACGCCGCGCCGCGACGCCTTGGCGAAGCGTCTGGCCGACGCGGGCATCGGCACCGCGATCTATTATCCGATCCCGCTCCACCTTCAGCCCGCCTACGCCGGGAGCGCGCGCAGGGGAGAGCTGCCCGCCAGCGAGCGGGCCTGCGGCCAGGTGCTCAGCCTGCCGATGTTCCCCGAGCTGGCCGAGGCCGCGGTGGACCGCGTCTGCGAGGAGACGCGCCGCTTCTTCGCGGTCTTATGAAGCGGGTCCTTTTCGTCGCCACCTCCACGACCCAGGGCGGTGCCGAAAAGACGGTATACACGCTCGCGACCCTGCTCGATCCCCAGAAATTCCAGGTCGCCGGCATCGTGAGCCTCAAGCCGAAGGGCGTCTTCGCCGAGAAGCTCGAATCGATGGGCCACAAGGTCTACACGCTCGGGCTCACGGGGCGGCCGAACCTGGGCCACCTGAAGGCGCTGGGCGACATCGTCCGAGAGACCAAGCCCGACCTGGTGCACGCGGTGATGTTCCAGGCGATCCAGTTCTCGCGCGCCATGAGGCTCTTCGGCTACGCCGAGTTCCCCTTGCTGTCGGCGCCGCGCGTCCATTACCGCACGCGCTCGAACTTTTCGCTGTGGATCGACCGCCTGCTCAAGCCTTTCGACGCGATGCTGGCGACGGAGTCGGAGGCCAGCCGCAAGTACCTGCTCGAAAAGCTCAAGTACGACCCGGACAAGGTCGTCACGGTCTACAACGGCACCGACATCGCGAGCTGGCCCCTCTCGAAGGTGGACCGCGAGCGGGTGCGCGGCAAGCTCGGCCTGGGCCCGGAGCATGTCCTTATTGGCGCCGTGGGCCGCCTCGACGAGCAGAAGGGGCACCGCTTCCTGCTCGAGGCGGTCGCGCAGCTCAAGGCCGCGCACAAGGTGAAGCTGGCGGTCGTGGGCGAGGGTCCGCTGCGCGGCGAGCTCGAGGCCCTGGCGCGGAGCCTGCACCTCGAGCACGACGTGGTCTTTCCGGGCGAGCTGCAGAACATCCCGGTGTGGCTCAGCGCCTTCGACATCTTCGTCCAGCCCTCGTTGTGGGAGGGCCTCCCCAACGCCCTGCTCGAGGCCATGGGCATGGGCCTGCCCGTCATCGCGACGAAAGTCGACGGGGTGCCGGAGCTCGTCCAGCACGACGTCAACGGCCTGCTCGTCGAGGCCGGTCAGCCCCAGGGCCTGTTCATGGCGATCCAGGACTTGGCGCTCGACGCGGCGTTCCGCGGGCGCCTCGCCTCGGCCGCCAAGCGCACCATCCAGGAGAAGTTCAAGCTCGCCGACATGATCGCCAACTACGAGAAGCTGTACGCCAAGCTCACGGCGGTCGGCTCGCGCCCGCCCAACTTCCCCAAGCCCGAGGGAACGTATGGGATCCCTTAGGGGATCGTAAGGCGGCCGCGGCTCGGCGTCAGGCCGGGGACGGCCAGCTCGAAGGGAAGCTCGGGGTTCGGCGCAAACGAGAGCCGGTAAGTCCGAATCTGCCTGCGTCAAGACGACCTCGGCGCTCAGCGGCAGTCGCTCGCGCAAAACGGCTTCGACGCGCACGCTCCCGTCCAGAGTGACGGCAAGCCGCGACAGGGCCGGCACGCGGGCCGCGATCCAGGAGGCGACGGTCTCGGAGGTCACCAGCGCCGACTCCAAGGCCAGGCGGTCGAGATGCAGCAGCCTCACGTCTTCGAGCCGCGACTCGAGGCCCAGCGGGACCAGGTCGAGCCCCTCGAGCCTGGCCTTCACGTCGCGGATCTCCAGGCCGCGGATCCATAACGACCGCGCCGAAAGTTCCGCGCTCTCATAGACGCCGCGCTTGGGGTCCCAGGGGCCGAACGCGACCGTCAAGCCCCGCGCCGAATAAGCCGGCGTCTCGAGAGAGTCGAAGCGCAGCTGACGGGACTTGAACGGCGGCGCAGAGCGCCGCCGGCGCTGGAACAAGACGGCCTCCCCCTCCGGCAGAGGGAAGGTGGCGACGACCTCGTAGCCGCGCACGAACCAGGACTGCGGGTCCAGCATGTCCTGGCGCACCTCGGGCAGCTGGTTGACCACCGACGCCGGCCCGAGCGAGCCCTGCTTGATCAACACGAAATCGGACAGCTCGCAATAGCGACGATTGACGCCGCGGATGTTCACCCGGAGAGTGCCGTCGCGCCGGCGGATCCATTGGAAGGTCGGGCAGTTGAAGCGTTCATCGTTGGCGACGAGCGTCAGGTTGGCGAACGGCCGGCCCGGCTCGATGCGGCTTTCCGCCGCCTTCAGGATCTCGGCGATCTTCCAATCCTCGCGGACCGGAGGCCAGCTCGACAAGAACGGCAGGCGGACGCCCGCCGGCTGAAAGACGATGGGGCGGATCCAGACGTGCGTGAAGTTCGCGGCGCTGAAAAGCTGCCACACGCAGGCCAGAACGGTCAGCGCCTTCGGGAAGACTCCCGGCACGAACAGGAACAAGGGGGTCACGAACCAAGCCGTGACGAGCCAGGAGTCGTCGCGGCCCTTGCGCAGGCGATGCGCGAACAAGGCCGCCAGCGCGAGCGCCCACAGCGGCGCATCCAGGCCGCCCGCCATCTGCCAAAGATAGGTGAGGCACGCCAAGCCCCGCCACACCGGCACCGCCTGGTCGGTCGCGCCCATGAACAGGGTCCGGAGGAGCGTCGGGTTTTGGGCGGCGTACCACCACGCGCACCCGAGGACGGCCAAGGCGAGCGCGGCCAGGGCGCGCCAGCGGGTGGACCGCGCCCGGAGGGCGCGCGCGAGCATCCAAGCCGCCGGCAAGAAATAGGTCCACGCGCTGAACTTGGTCAGCATCGCGAGCGCGGCGCAGGCGCCGAAGGCCAGGGAACCGGCCCATTCCGTAAACCCCGCGGACCAGACGAGCGACAGGTAACCGGCGGCGACCATCGCGGCGAGCGGCAGGTCCAGGAGCTGCTGGCGCAACAGCTCCTGCGTCACCGGCGCGCAGGAGATCAAAAGAACGGCGACGCCGGCCTCCCAAGGGCCGGCCAACAGCATCCCGAGCCCCCAGACCGACAGGATCAGGACGGCGAGCCAGAACGCGTTGACCCAGAGCGAGGCGGTCGCGGGGTCGGCCCCCGACATCGAGGGCACCAGCGTCAGGCAGTACAGGGGCGGGTACGCCGGCATGCCCGGCTTGGGCGCGAGATGCACGAAGCCGCTGAAGTCCCCCCGGCTCAGATCCTCGGCGTAGTCCTTCGCCGTCTCCAGATGGACGGACTCGTCCCAGCGCGGAGGCCGGGACTCGGCGCGGATCCAGGAGCCGAGCAGCCAAAGCTGGAAGACGATGACCGCGGCCGCCGTGAGCGCGCTGAGCGGGACGGGCCAGCGGCGCGGACGGGGAGCCTCCTCTTCGATCTCTTCGAAGGCGCTGACGCGTTCGGGCATGGGAAATTTATAGCAATTCTGTGGATTTCCCCCCACCCCCACAAGCGGGGAGGGAGAATTTTGTAGACTGCAACGAATGAAGGCCCTGCTCCTCATCGGGGGGAAAGGAACGCGGCTGAGGCCTTTCACTTGCCGCACCCCGAAGCCGTTGCTGCCGGTGCTCAACCGGCCCTTCGTCGAGTACCAGCTTGATATCCTCAAGCGCCACGGGATCCGCGAGGCGATCCTGTGCACCGCCTACCGCACGGGCGATTTCCGCCGCGCGCTGTCGAACGGGCATTCGAGCGGCGTCGCCCTGCGCTTCCTGCAGGAGCGCGTCCCGTTGGGCACCGGCGGCGCCGTCCGCAACGCGCAGGGCCTCGACGACGACACCCTGCTCGTCTTGAACGGGGACGTGCTCAACACCCTCGATGTCGGCGCGTTCCTGCGCGCGCACAGGCGGGCCCGGACGGAAGCGTCCATCGCGCTGACGCGCGTCAAGGACCCGACGCTCTACGGCTTGGTCGAGACGGGCGCCGACGGCTTGGTCAAGCGCTTCCTCGAGAAGCCCTCGTGGGACGAGATCACCTGCAACACGATCAACGCGGGCGCCTACCTTTTCGAGCCGAGCGCCGTAGCCCTGATCCCGCCGGGCGTGCCGTATTCGCTCGAGCGCGGGCTCTTCCCGTCGCTGCTCCATCGGGGCCGGCGCGTGCTCGGCTACGTCACTCCCGGCTATTGGATGGACATCGGCACGGTGGAGAAGTACCTCCAGGTGCATCTCGATATCCTCGGCGGGGCGACGCCGTTCCGCCCCGCGGGGCTCAAGCGCCGCGGAGCCTTCTGGCTCGGCGCCGGCGCCCGCCTCGGCCGCGAGACGGCCCATGAGGGCGCGGGGACCGTGGCGCTCGGGGCGCGCGCCTCGGTGGGCGATTTCGCCCGCCTGGCCGGCTCGGTCTCGCTGGGGGCCGACGTCGTCGTCGGCCGCGGCGCCTCGCTGGAGGACTGCGTCGTCTTGGACGGCGCGCGCATCGGCGACGGCGCGCGGCTGGAGCGCTGCGTGGTCGGCCGCCGCTGCCGGATCGGGCACCACGCTTCCATCGGCGCCGGCCGCGCTCTCGGAGACGGCTCGAGCCTCACCCCTTTCAGCCAGCTATGAACAAGCCGAAGCGAGTGGAGAAGCCGTGGGGCTACGAGCTCTGGTGGGCGCACGCCAAGCGCTACGTGGGCAAGCTCATCGTCATCAACAAGGGCGAACGGCTGAGCCTCCAGTACCATAAGAAGAAGCATGAGACGATCCACATCCTGCGCGGGCGCCTCCGGCTGCGATTCGGCCGCCGCCGGCTCAGCCTCGCGCCGGGGTCCTCGATGCCGATCCCGCCGCGGACCGTCCACCGCTTCGAGGCGCCTTTCGGGCGCGTCACCTTGCTCGAGGCGTCCACGCCGGAGGTCTGGGACGTGGTACGCCTGCAGGACGATTATCACCGGGAGTGAACATGACCGAGACGAAGACCAACGCGAGCGACATCAAGTTCGGCACCGACGGCTGGCGCGGCGTCATGGCGCGCGATTTCACCTTCGACAACGTCCGCCGCGTCGCGCAGGCGCTCGCCGAGTACCTCAAGGGCCTGCCGCCCAAACAGCGGGGGACGGGCAAGGTCATCGTCGGGTTCGACCAGCGCTTCCAGTCCGACGCCTTCGCCGGAGAGATCGCGCGCATCCTCCAGGGGAACGGCCTCAAGCCGGTGCTCATGGCCGAGCCGCTGCCCACGCCCGCCGTCAGCATGCTGACGGCCAAGGAGAAGGCGTACGGCGTGATGGTCACCGCTTCCCACAACCCCGCGGCTTACAACGGCATCAAGATCAAGCTCGAGGGCCGCAGCGCGCCGGAGCGCGTCACCCAGGCGGTCGAGGGATTGCTCGACAAGGCCAATCCGGTGCGCGACGGCGAGGTGGCGCGCAAATCCTACCGCAAGGAGTACCTGGATCATCTCCGGAGCCGCGTCAATCCCCGGCCCATCGCGGCTAAGCTGAAAAAGCCCGTGGTCGTCGATTACCTTTACGGCTGCGGCGTCGGCCTGCTCGAGACGCTCGTGCCGTCGAAGAAGCTCATCACCCTGCACAACCGGCGCGACCCGCTCTTCGGCGGCCTGAGCCCCGAGCCGATCGAGAAGAACCTCAAGGAGCTGTCCGAGCGGGTGCTGGCGGAGAAGGCGATGATGGGCATCGCGCTCGACGGCGACGCCGACCGCGTCGCCCTCGTCGACGAGAAGGGGCGCACGCTGACGCCGTGCCAGCTCTTCCCGATGGTGATCGAGTATCTGATCACCCAGCGGGGCATCAAGGGCAAGATCGTGCAGTCGGTCTCTTTGGGCGCGCTGTCGGGGCGCATCGCCAAGGCGCACAACCTGCCCTTCGAGGAGGTGCCGGTCGGCTTCAAGTACGTCGGCGAGCAGATCGCGCAAGGCCTCGCCGCCATGGGCGGCGAGGAGTCGGGCGGCTACGCGTGGAAGGGCGGAGGGCCGGAGCGCGACGGGGTGCTGAACGCGCTACTGCTGCTCGAGATGTTCACCAAGCTCAACAAGACGCCGGGGCAGGTCTGGGCCGACATCGAGGCCAAGTACGGCAAGTCCCATTTCGCGCGCGTCGACTTCCACGTGCACAAGCCGGTGGCCGACAAGGCGATCTTCACCCAGCGCCTGCTCAAACGCCTGCCGAAGAAGGTCCTCGGCCTGGCCATCGTGAAGACGGTGGACATCGACGGGCTCAAGGTGGTCATCGAGGGCGACCACTGGGT
>JAPLKK010000119.1:58295-66331 GCA_026388115.1 Elusimicrobiota bacterium
CACGCAGGACCTGTTGGCTCTCGCGCAACGGTGGGTCCATGGCCATTGACAAGTACCCGCGGCTGAAGGCGATGGTGCTCGCCGCCGGGGCGGGCACCCGCCTGCGGCCGCTGACCTACGAGACGCCCAAGCCCATGGTGCCGATCCTGAACCGGCCCGTGGTGCATCACGTCCTCGACAACCTCGTGCGCCACGGCGTCAACGACGTGGTGATGAACCTCTACTCCCAGCCCGAGCAGCTGCGCGGCTATTGCGGCAACGGCGCGCAATGGGCGCTGAACATCCATTACTCGCACGAGAAGCGCCTCATGGGCACGGCCGGCGCCATCAAGCGCGTCGAGCCCCTGCTCTCCGGCGGGCCCTTCGTCGTCATGTCCGGCGACGGCTTGAGCGACGTGGACATCACCGCGCTCTACGCCTTCCACCGCCAGAAGCGGTCGATGGCCACGATGGCCGTGAAGGCCGTGGACTCGCGCTTCGATTACGGCGTGACCCTGGCCGACGGCGCCGGCAGGATCACGGGGTTCCTGGAGAAGCCCTCCTGGGGCGACGTCTTCTCGAACAAGGTCAACACCGGCATCTACCTCTTCGAGCCGGAGGTCTTCCGGTATATCCCCGCGGGGCGCTCCTACGACTTCGGCAAGGACCTGTGGCCCAAGCTCCTGAAGCTCAAGAAGCGCATCTTCGCCTGGGAATGGAAGGGCTACTGGTGCGACGTCGGCAACCTCTCCGAGTACCGGCGCGCCCAGATGGACGGCCTCGACGGCAAGGTCGGCGTCAACATCCCCGGCCGGCAGGTGCGCAAGGGCGTCTGGATCGACGACGCCTGCAAGATCCACCCCGACGCCAAGCTCGTGGCGCCCTGCGTGATCGGCAAGGGCTCCGTGATCGAGGGGGGCGCGGTCATCGGCCCCTACACGGTGGTGGGAGAGCGCTCGCGCATCTCGCCGAAGGCGGTGCTCAAGAACTGCATCCTCTTCCGCAACGTCTTCGTGGCGCGCAACGTGCACCTGTCCAACTGCGTCATCGGCGACGACGGGCACATCGACGAGGACATCACCGTCTACGACGCCGCCGTCCTGAACGTCCGCCAGTAGCGGGCCGCAAGCGCTAAAAAAAGTGTATACTGCATCTACCGTGTTCGGCCCATCAGCCTTAACCCGCTAGCCCCGACGGAAAACACACAACCCCCCGGAGGAAGATCCATGCAACGCAAAGGCGCCTACTATTTCACCTCGGAGTCGGTCACCGAAGGCCATCCCGACAAGGTCTGCGACCAGATCTCCGACGCGGTCTTGGACTGCGTCATGACCGACGACCCGATGGGCCGCGTGGCCTGCGAGACCTTCGTCAGCCGCGGCATGGTGATCGTGGGCGGAGAGATCACGACCAAGACCTTCGTGGACGTGGACCAGCTCGTCCGGCAGGTAGTGCACGAGATCGGCTACGACGACCCCAAATACGGCTTCGACTCTCGCTCCTGCGCCGTCTTGAGCGCCATCGGCCGCCAGTCCCCTGACATCGCCCAGGGCGTGGACACCGGAGGCGCCGGCGACCAGGGCATCATGTTCGGCTACGCCACGCGCGAGACGAACGACCTCATGCCGCTCCCGATCGTCCTCGCCCACAGGCTCTGCCAGAAGCTGGCCGAGGTCCGCCGCGCGGGCACGCTGCCCTACCTCGGCCCGGACGGCAAGAGCCAGGTCACGATCGAGTATCTCGACGGCCTGCCGGTGCGCGCCGAGACCGTGGTGCTCTCGACCCAGCACACCGAGGATATCCTCGACAAGACGGGCAAGCACATCACCGTGAAGTCGCGCAATGAGATCATCGACACGATCATCCGGCCCATGCTCGGCAAGCGCCTCATCGACGACAAGACGACCTTCCTGATCAACCCGACCGGCAAGTTCGTGGTCGGCGGCCCGGCCTCCGACACCGGCGTGACCGGCCGCAAGATCATCGTGGACACCTACGGCGGCCGCGCCCCCCACGGCGGCGGCGCCTTCTCCGGCAAGGACCCGACGAAGGTCGACCGCTCCGCCTGCTACATGGCCCGCTATATCGCCAAGAACATCGTGGCCTCCGGCGCGGCCGAGGAATGCACGGTCCAGTTGGCCTACGCCATCGGCGTGGCGGAGCCGGTCGGCGTCTATTTCGACACCCACGGCACGGGCAGCGTCGACGAGGCCCGGATCGAGGCGGCGGTGCGCAAGCTCTTCAAGCTGACCCCCAAGGGCATCATCGAGAGCCTGAAGCTGCGCCGGCCCATCTACCGCAAGACCGCGGCCTACGGCCATTTCGGCCGGCCGGAGGAGGGCTTCGAGTGGGAAAAGACGGACAAGGCCGACGCCTTGGCCGACGCTCTGAACGTCAAGAAGAACGGCTCCCGCAAGACCCTGGCCCTCGCCTAACGGAGAATATACCGCATGCCGACCATGACCAAATCCAAGACGCAGACCCGGCCCCAGTACGACGTCAAGGACATCGCCCTCGCCGACGCGGGCAAGAACAAGATCGACTGGGCCGAGCGCGAGATGCCGGTCCTGCGCCAGGTGCGCGAGCGCTTCGCCAAGGAGAAGCCGCTCGACGGCATCACCATCGCGGCCTGCCTGCACGTGACGGCCGAGACCGCGAACCTGATGCGGACGCTGAAGGCGGGCGGCGCGAAGCTGGCGCTGTGCGCCTCCAACCCGCTGTCGACCCAGGACGAGGTGGCCGCCTCGCTCGTCAAGCACGACGGGCTCTCGGTCTACGCCATCAAGGGGGAGGACCGCAAGACGTACTACAGCCACATCATCCACGCGCTCGCCGCCCAGCCGAACATCACGATGGACGACGGCGCGGACCTCGTGAGCCACATCCACAGCCACTGGTCGGCGGCGTACGAGAAGGTGCTCGGCTCGACCGAGGAGACCACCACCGGCGTCATCCGCCTGCGGGCGATGGAGAAAGACGGCGCCCTGCGCTTCCCGGTGCTCGCGGTCAATGACGCGCTCACCAAGCACTTCTTCGACAACCGCTACGGCACGGGGCAAAGCACGCTCGACGGCATCCTGCGCTGCACCAACGTGCTCCTGGCCGGCAAGGTGATCGTCATCGCCGGCTACGGCTGGTGCGGCCGCGGCGTCGCCTCGCGCGCCAAGGGGATGGGCGGGCACGTCGTCGTGACCGAGGTGGACCCGCTCAAGGCCATCGAGGCCGTAATGGACGGATTCCAGGTCATGCCGATGAAGGAGGCGGCCCGCAAGGGAGACCTGTTCATCACGCTGACCGGCGACCTCAACGTCATCGACGCCGAGCATTTCAAGCTCATGAAGAGCGGCGCCATCGTCTGCAACTCGGGCCACTTCAACGACGAGATCAACCTGCCGGCCCTGAAGACCCTGTCGAAGAAGGTCCGCACCGTGCGCCCCTTCGTCGAGGAGTACACGCTCAAGGACGGCCGCCTCATCCATATCCTCGCCGAAGGGCGGCTCATCAACCTGTCCGCGGCCGAGGGTCATCCGGCCTCCGTCATGGACATGTCCTTCGCCAACCAGAGCCTCGGCGCCGAGTACATGGTCAAGCACGCCCGCGAACTAGACCACCGCGTGTATCCCGTCCCGACGCCGATCGACGAGGAGATCGCCCGGCTCAAGCTCAAGAGCATGGGCGTCGAGATCGACACGCTCACGGCGGAGCAGGTGAAGTACCTGAGCTCGTGGGAGCAGGGAACCTAGCGATGACCAGGCTGCAGCCCACGCGCGCGCTCGCGATGAAGGTCTGGTGGGCGTTCATCTGGCGGACGTTCTTGGGCGTCTTCGTCGTTGCGTTCGTCATCGGCGTCGCCATCGGGATGCTCGGGGCCATCGGCTTGGGCCGGGGAGTGATCGAGGTCCTGCTGCGCCTGCTGGCCGTCGCCATCGGCGTCGGCGTCTCGGTCGAGGCGATGTACCGCGTCCTGCGCAAGCGCTTCGCGGGATTCGAGCTCGCAATCATCTCCACGGAACCCCAGCCATGAACAAGACCGTCAGCGGCGCCAAGGAAGCGATCGCGGACCTCAAGGACGGGATGACCGTCCTCTGCGGCGGCTTCGGGCTGAGCGGCCTGCCCGAGAACCTGCTGGCCGCGGTCGCGGAGTCGGGAGTCAAGGGCCTCACCGTCGTCAGCAACAACGCCGGCACCGACGGCAACGGCATCGGAGTCTGGCTCGCCCAGGGCCAGGTCCGCAAGATGATCATGTCCTTCGGCGGCCCGTGCAAGATCTTCGAGGAGCAGTGCCTGTCGGGCAAGATCGAGGTCGAGTGGACCCCGCAGGGGACGCTCGCCGAGCGCATGCGCGCCGGAGGCGCCGGCATCGGGGGCTTTTTCACGCCGACGGGCTACGGCACCGTCGTCGCCGAGGGCAAGGAGACGCGGCAGATCGACGGCCGCTGGTACGTCCTCGAAAAGCCGATCAAGGCCGACTTCGCCTTCGTGAAGGCGTACCGGGGCGACCCGCTGGGCAACCTCGTCTTCCGCAAGACCGCGCGCAACTTCAACGCCGTCATGGCGACGGCGGCGCGCGTGACCGTCGCCGAGGTCGAGCACCTGGTCGAGGTGGGCGACCTGGACCCGGAGATGATCCACACCTCGGGCATCTACGTGAATCGGATCTTCCAGGGCTCGCATTACAAGAAGCCCATCCAGATACGGACCGTCCGACCGCGGCCCGCTCTGCTGGCGTGAGGTAGCCATGGCCGAAGACAAACGGATCACCATCGCCAAGCGCGCCGCCCGGGAGATCGAGGACGGCGACTACGTGAACCTGGGCATCGGCGTGCCGACGCTCGTGCCGAGCTATCTGCCGGCCGGCGTCAGCGTCATCCTCCATACCGAGAACGGGATGCTGGGCTACGGCCCGTACCCCATCGACGGCGAGGAGGACGCGGACCTGATCAACGCCGGCAAGGAGACGATCACGGAGCTGCCGGGCTGCTGCTACTTCGGCTCGGACCAGTCGTTCGCCATGGTGCGCGGCGGCCACCTGGACGTCACGATCCTCGGCGGGCTGCAGGTCTCCGAGACCGGAGACCTCGCCAACTGGATGATCCCAGGCAAGAAGGTGCAGGGCATGGGCGGCGCGATGGACATGGTCGCGGGCTCGCGCAAGGTGATCATCGCGATGGAGCACGCGACGAAGGAAGGCAAGCCGAAGATCCTCAAGCGGTGCAGCCTGCCTTTGACCGGCAAGGGCTGCGTGAACGTGATCGTCACCGAGTACGCGACTTTCGACGTCACCAAGGGCGGCCTATTCCTGCGGGACAAATCGCCCGACATCTCGCTCGACGAGCTGAAGAAGATCACGGAACCGGAATTCAAGACTTCTTGACAAAGGCCGCCGCTGGCGGCAGATAGGAGAGAATCGGAGGACTCCAGAGAACGATGGGCAAGAGACTGTTCGTAGGCAACCTGCCCTACGAGGCCACGGAGGCGCAGATTAGAGAGCCGTTCGCCGCGGTAGGCAAGGTGGCGAGCGTGCGCATGATCATTGACCGCGAGACCGGCAAGTTCAAGGGCTTCGCGTTCGTCGAGATGAGCAGCGACGCCGAAGCGACGGCCGCGATCACGCAGTGCAACAACAAGGAGATCGCCGGCCGGCGCTGCATCGTCAGCGAGGCCCGGCCGATGGGCGAGAAGCCCGCGCCGCGGCCGGGCGGTCCCGGCGGCGGCTTCCGTCCGGCGGGCGGCGGACCGGGTGGAGGGTTCCGGCCTTCCGGCGGCCCCCCTTCGGGGCCCCCGGGCGGCTTCGGCGCCCCCCAGCGCGACTTCAACCGCGGGCCCAAACGCGGCAAGGCCGAATGGGAGAAGAAGCGCGACGAGCGCGAGCGCGAGTCTCGCGAGAAGAAGCGCGTCGCCGAAAAGGAGCGCCGCAACCCCAAGTACGAGGAGATCGACGCCGACGCCGAAGACGACGTCATCTAGGCCGTTCTCCCTCTCCCGCCTCCGGCGGGAGAGGGCCGGGGTGAGGGTTCATCAGGGGATCTGACGTAACACCCAAGTTATAGACAACCGACGTAACGGCCGCTATAATCCCGTGACCATGCGAACTGCATGTCGCGGGATTCTTTTTGCTCTCCTCGCCGGCGCCCAGGCCCATGCCACGCAATGGGTCACCATGGGCCCGCGCGCAATGGGCATGGGCGGAGCCTTCACGGCCGTCGCGCAGGGGCCGGTCGGCGCCTACTACAACCCCGGCGCTCTCGGGCAGATCATCGACAACCCCTCGGGCGTGCAGGTCATGGGGGGCGCCCACGTGGAGATCGCGGGGCCGAGCCTGCAGGGCGCCAACGACTATTACCAAGTCGCCCAGGCCTGTAAGACCGGCGCGGCCGACTGCACGCAAGCCAAGGCCACCGCGGCGAACAACCTGCTGACCAGCCCCGGCTCGGGCCTCCTGGCCGACGCGAGCGGAGGCGTAGCCTTCAAATTCGGCCGGCTCGCCCTTTTCGCGCAGAATTTCAGCTATCGCGGGACGTCGGTATCCGTCCCGTATCTATTCCGGTCGCCGACGGCGCCGGGCGGCCTTCATCCCATCCAGAACAGCACGACGGACCTGCGCCTGCGCGGCTCCTCCATCTACGAACTGGGCGCCGGCTACGGCCGCGAGATCCTCGAGTCCGGCGTCTTCGTGGGCATGAACTTGAAGGCCTTGGTCGCGCGCAACGGCTTCTCGGACATCTATCTCGCCCAGGAGCGCCCTCAGCCGATGACGCTCCTGAAGAACTACGACCGCTCGACCAAGACCAGCTTCATGCCGGGCGTGGACGTCGGGCTGTTATGGGACGTGAAGCAGACGTTCGCCGACGCGCCGTTCCACCCGCGCTTCGGCGTCGTCGGCCACAACGTGAACAACCCCCGCTTCGATATGCCGGACCGCGCCTCCGCCGTCGGGGATTCCCACCGCTTCTACGACCAGCAGGGGCAATCGCGCTTCGGGGCGGCCTTGGACCTGACGTCGTGGTGCACGGTCGCCGCGGACCTCGACCTGACCGAGAACCTGACCCAGGTGGAGGGCTATACCGAGCGGATGTACGCGGCCGGGATGGAGGTGCGGCTCATCAACGATCCCGCCTTCGCCATCCCCGTCCGCGCGGGGGTGAGCAAGAACATCGTGCGGGCCGATTCGAAAACGCTGCTGAGCGCCGGTCTCGGCCTGCACCTGATCAACTTCAACATCGATTTAGCGGCATCGGTGCCGGCGGGCGGGTGGCAGGCGGTACAGACGGTCAACGAATCCCAGAAGCTGCCGCAGCAGCTGGCCATCTCGGCCCAGTTCGCCTTGCTGTTCGGAGGCGCCGAAAGCATCACAGAGCCGAACCGAGATCCCTTCGCCACTCCCGTCGAGCGGCCGCGCGAGCGCGAGCGGCGCTCACCCACCTACTTCCAGTAGCTCAGGCGGCGACGAGGTCTTCGGCGGTGCGCTCCGAGCGCCTCGGCGTCGGCGCGCGCAGCTCGGTCTGCGTGTAGCGGACGAGGGAATCCAGCACCAGCTCGAAAAGCGGCTCCGTGGCGCGCGAGCGGATCTCCAGCTCCTTGAGCTTGAGCGCGAAGCGCGCCGGCGACAAGGACATCCAGCGTTTGGCCGAAGCCAGGAACCCGCGCAGCTCGGGAGGCAAGGCGCCGCCCGGAGGGACGGGGATGCGCACCCCCGGCTCCTCCCCCGCTAGGATCTCCACGCGCACGCCCCTGCCCGCCGGCTTGACGGCAAAGGCGCGCGGCGCTGGACCCCCGTCCAGCGCCGCGGCCGCAGCACACCGCCAGACGGGGTCCTGAGCCGCCAGGCTGAGCTGAATCGTGTAGATCATCTCGTCGGCGGTGGCGGGGCTGAGGCCCGCGACCTGCGCAAGCTCGAGATGGCCCAAACCGAGTTCGAAACACTTGACCGCCGCCAGCCACACGCGGGCGGGGACGCGGTGCCGGCCCAGCCAGCGGCCGGTGTGCAAGCGGAAGGAGTAGCGGCAATTCGAGCAGCGCAACCGCCCGCCGCTCATCGCTTTTCCCGCGCTCAGGCG
>JAPLKK010000063.1:0-7405 GCA_026388115.1 Elusimicrobiota bacterium
CGGAATCGGTTCGCTCGAATCAAGCCGGCGCGGTCGTGCTGTTCCTCGGCACGGTGCGGGAGATGACCGAGGGCCGACAAACGGTCGCGCTCGACTATGATGGCTATCCGGAAATGGCGGAGGCCAAGCTGCGAGAGCTCGAAGCGGAAGCTCGGTCACGTTGGCCAGTCATCGAAGCGGGGATCGTGCATCGGCTCGGACATTTGGAGCTGGGCGATATCAGCGTGGCGGTCGCGGTCAGTTCCGGCACCGACGCGCTCGTCCTGGCCCTGCGCGCCCTCGGCATCGGCCCCGGCGACGAGGTGGTCACCGTCCCCAATTCCTTCGTGGCGAGCGCGGCCTGCATCTCGCTCGTCGGAGCGAAACCCGTCTTCGTCGACGCCGGCGCGGACTACAACATGGACCCGGCGCTCCTGGAACGGGCCCTGACGCGCCGCACCCGCGCCATCCTGCCGGTGCACCTCACCGGCGAGGACTGCGCGCAGGCCGTCGGGGCCGAGCATCGCGGGCGGCGGGTCGGCTCCTTCGGCGCCGTCGGCTGCTTCAGCCTCCATCCCCTGAAGACGCTCAACGCCTGCGGCGACGGCGGAGTGCTCACGACAAACGACAAGAACCTGTGCGAGCGGCTCCGGATCTTGCGCAACATCGGCCTCAAGACGCGCGACGACTGCGTCGAGTGGAGCGGCAACTCGCGGCTCGACACGCTGCAGGCCGCCATCCTGCTCGTCAAGCTCGGCCGGCTGGAATCCTGGACGCGGGCGCGGCGGCGCAACGCCGCGTTCTACCAGCGGGCGCTGGCCGGCGTGCCCCAGGTGCGGCTCCCGAAGGATCGCCCCTGCGAGCGGGCCGTCTATCATACGTTCGTGATCCGCGCCCAGGACCGCGACGGCTTGCGGCGGCATCTGGCGCGCCGCGGCATCGAGACGGCGATCCATTACCCCGTGCCGATCCACCTGCACCGCGCCGCGCGAGGCCTCGGCCTCAAGCGGGGGAGCTTCCCCGAAACCGAGCGCCAGGCCCGCGAGATCCTCAGCCTGCCCGTGTATCCCGAGATGACGCGGCGCGACCTGTCGCGCGTGGCGGGGGCGATCAAGGAGTTCTATCGATGAAGGCCGGGACCCGCATGCGCGTGCCGTTCTCGTATCTCGACCGCCAGTTCGCCCACCTCGACGGCTATCTTCACGACATCCGGGCGCTGGTGAGGACCGGCGACTTCACGCTGGGCGCGCCGGTGCGCGAGTTCGAGAAGCGCTTCGCGGCGCTGTGCGGCCTGCCCCACGCGCTCGGCGTCGGCAGCGGCACGGAGGCGATCGTCCTCGCCTTGCGCGCTCTGGGCGTCGGCTCCGGCGACGAGGTGATCACCACGCCGACAACGTTCATCGCGACCGTGGGAGCGATCGTCCAATCGGGCGCCAAGCCCGTCTTCGTCGACAGCGAGGACGGCTTCGTCATCGACCCGGACCGGATCGAGCGGGCGGTCACCAAGCGCACCAAAGCCATCCTGCCCGTCCACTACACGGGCAACGTGGCCGACATGCCGAGGATCATGAAGGTCGCGCGCAAGCGCGGCCTGCAAGTCATCGAGGACGCCTGCCAGGCGATCCACGCCTCCATCGGCGGCGAGCCGGTCGGAAGCTGGGGCGTCGCGGCCTGCTTCAGCCTCCACCCGCTCAAGAACCTCAACGTCTGGGGCGACGCGGGCGTCATCGTGACCCGCTCGGCAGCCCTGGCCGGCAAGCTCCGGCTGTGGCGCAACCACGGGCTCATCAACCGCGACGAGTCGGCGCTCTTCGGCTTCAACTCGCGCCTGGACAGCCTGCAGGCCGTGGTCGGCAACCGCCTCATCGGCGAGGCGGAGGCGATCACGAAGAAGCGCATCGCCAACGCCCGACGCCTCGACGCCGCCTTCGCGGACATGGCGCCGGACGTCCTTGTCCCCGTGCGCCGCCCGGGCGTGCGCCACGTCTTCCACCTCTACATGCTCAGGGCCAGGCGCCGCGACGCGCTGGTCGCCTTCCTCAACAAGCGCGGCGTCGAGGCGAAGGTCCACTACCCCACGCCGGTGCACCTCCAGAAGGCCGCGAAGCCTCTCGGCTACAAGCGCGGAGACTTCCCGAAGAGCGAAGAGGACAGCCGCTGCGTCTTCACGCTGCCGGCCCACCAGCACCTGACCGGCGCGGAGCTCGAGTACATGATCGAGCAGGTGCGGACCTTCTATTCCTGATGGGAAAGACCTACCTCGTCGTCGGCTCGAACTGCTTCACGGGCAGCCACATCGTGGATGCCCTGCTGGCCGACCCCTCGAACCGCGTCATCGGCACCAGCCGCTCGCCGGAGTACAAGGACATCTTCCTGCCGTATAAGGCCCGGCCCAACGCCGCCTTCGAATTCCATCGCATCGATTCCGTGAGCGAGTTCCCGAAGCTCTCGGCGCTCATCGACGCGTCGAAGCCGTCGGTCGTGGTGAACGTAGCGGCCCTGAGCGAGGTGGCTCTTTCGAACGAGCGGCCCGTCGAGTACTTCGAGATCAACACCCTGGCCGTGGTGAAGCTCTGCGAGCACCTCAGAGGCAAGCCGTTCCTAGAGCGGTACGTCCACATCTCCTCGGCCGAGATCCTCGGTTCCTGCCCCAAGCCGATCGCCGAGGATGCCCTCTTCAAGCCGAGCACGCCCTACGCCGTCAGCAAGGCCGCGGCCGACATGCACCTCGACGTCCTCATCAAGAACACCAAGTTCCCGGCCACGCTGATCCGCTCGACCAACGTCTACGGCCGGCATCAGCAGCTCTTCAAGATCATCCCGCGCTGCGTCATCAACCTCAAGCTCGGCAAGCCGATCCGTCTGGAGGGCGGGGGGAAGGCGATGAAGTCCTTCATCCACATCCGCGACGTGGTGCGCGGCCTCCTCACCTCGCTCGAGAAGGGCGGGCCCGGCGTCTACCATTTCAGCGTCGAGAGCTCCCAGACGGTCGCCGACGTGGTGCGCGCCGTCTGCGAGGCGATGGGCAGGGACTTCACGAAGGCGGTCGAGCTCGCTCCCGACCGTGTCGGCCAGGACGCGCGCTACACCCTCGACTGCTCGAAGGCCCGGCGGGAGCTGGGCTGGGCGCCGCGCGAGGATTTCGAGAAGGGCGTGCGCGAGGTGATCGACTGGATCGAGGCGAACTGGGACGCCGTCCGCCAAGAGCCTCTGGAGTACAAGCACAAGACCTGATGGCGCAGACCCAGCCTCTGCCGACCATCGCCGCGGTCCTGCCGAACTACAACCACGAGCGGTACCTCCCGTTCTCCCTCGAGGGGATCTGCTCGCAGTCGGTGCCGCCGAAGGAGGTCTTCGTCGTCGACGACGCCTCCACCGACGGCAGCGTGGCGGTGATCCAGGAGTTCGCCCGGCGCTATCCCTTCGTGCGCCTGATCCGCAACGAGCGCAACATCGGCTGCGTGAACAGCTTCCGCCGCGGCTGGGAGGAGGTCACGGCCGATTGCGTGACCTTCCCGGCCGCCGACGACCTTCTGCTGCCGGGCCTGTTCGAGAAGTCGCTGAAGATGCTGCAGCGGTACCCGCAAGCGGGCCTATGCTCCTCGCTCGTCGGCCTGCTCAGCCCCGACGGGAAGGACCTCGGGCCCTACGAGACGTCGGTCATCTCGCAGGCCGAATGCTACGTCCCGCCGGAGCGGTACGTGGAGACGTACCGCGAGCACGAGAACTGGATCCTCTCCTACAGCGCGATCTACCGCAGCCCCTGCGTGAAGGCGGTGGGGATGGAGGATCCGGAGCTGGGCCCGCCGGCGGACGCGGTCATGGGCCGCGAGATCGCCATGCGCTTCGGCTCCTGCTTCATCCCCGAGCGGCTGGCGATGTGGCGCCCGCCGGTCTCCGGCAGCTTTTCCCAGAACATCGACTTCAACATGGCCGTCGAGCTCCATGACCGCATCGCGAAACGTCTGCGCGAGCCGGCGGGCCGCGCGCCGACGAAAGACGAGCTCGAGTACCTCGCCCTCTGGAGCCGGCGCATCGAGCTGGAGCATCTCGGGCTCCTGCTGGAGGAGAAGCCCACGCCGTACGGCCAGATCGCGATCGTCCTGGGCCGCATCCCTCACCCGTCGCCCGTCGAGCGCGCCTTGCTCGCCATGGTCCGCTCGCCGCTGCGGCTAAAGGCCCCGCTCAAGCTCTACCACTTCGCCTCCCAGCGGCCGGCGGAGCGGCGGCGGATCCTGCGCCGCAAGCTGGGGCTCAAATGACCAAGCGCTCCTTCCGCTTCGCGCGCAATATGAGCTGGGGGGCCGTGGGCCAGTTCCTGGCGGCGGCCGCGAACCTCGTCATCATCCCGTACCTGGTCCGGTCCCTCGGCAATCAGGACTACGGGCTCTACATCCTCCTTTTCGCCATGGCCGGCTATCTCGGCCTCGCATCCTTGTGCGCGTCGGGGGCCGCGGTCAAGTTCTCGGCGGCGTGCGCGGCCGACACGCCCTGCGCGACGCGGCGCGCTACTCGTACGTGATCCAAGCGGGTGGCGCGGCGCTGGCGGCCGCCGTCGCCCTGGCCGCCGCGCCCATCTTCGCCTTCCGGCTCTTCCACGTGCCGCCGCACCTGCGCCCCATCGCGACGTACCTGCTGCGCTGCGCCGGCGCCGGCGCGGTGTTCGCCGCGGTGACCGAGGCCTCCTCCGGGCTCCTGCAGGGGCTCCAGCGCTTCGACCTCGCCAACGGCATCGTCCTCATGAGGAACGTCGTCCTGCCGGCCGGCGCCGCGGCATTGGTCTGGCGCGGCTTCGGCCTGCAGGCGCTTGGCGCCTGGTACGTCGCGGTCAACGTCGTCGCGGCCGCGATCGCGTACCTCCTCGCCGCCTTGGCGATACGCCCCTTCCCCGCGCACAAGGATCACCCTCCCCTGCCCCTCGCCGATTTCCTGCGCTGGAGCCTCGGGCAGTGGACCGCCGGCTTCGCGTGGACCATGACGTTCCAGTTCGACCGCCTCTTCATTGCGCGGAACGTCTCGCTGTCGGGGTTGACGCTGTACTCGGTCCCCGCGAGCCTGCTCCAGCGCCTGCAGGTCCTTCCGGGCATGGTGGTCCTGTCGGCCCTGCCGCTCATGAGCGAGGCGCGCCGGCCCGGCCAGGAGGAGGAGATGCGCCGGATGTACCTCAAGTCCCTGCGCTTCCTGATGTGGGTCACGCTCCCGGCCCTGACCTTGCTCGCCATGCTGATGCCTCAATTCTTGGGCTTGTGGCTCGGAGGGGAGTTCAGCGCCCACAGCGTGCTTCCGGCGAGGCTCTTGTGCGCGGCCCAGGTCTGCTTCATGGTGACCTCGATGCCGACCGCGGTGGTGACCGCCCGGCACAACCCCTGGTACATTCCCGCCTTCCAATGGTCGCAGGCGATCGTCAGCCTGCTGTTCTGGCGGACGTTCGTGCCCCACTGGGGCCTGCCGGCGGTGGGCGCCGGCGCGCTCCTCGCCCAGGCCTTGCCCGGCGTGGTGTACATCGCGCTGGTCCACCGGCAGTACCTCCACCTGCCGCTCGGGCGGTACCTCGACGAGGGCTTGACGGTGCCGTTCCTCAGCGCGGGGCTCGTGCTGATCCTGCTCTATCCCGTGCACGGGCTCATCAGCGGCTGGCTGGGGCTCGCCGGCGCCGTGGCCGCGGGCCTGGCCGCCTACTACGGCTCGACCTTCGCCCTGCTGAGCGGCGAGGATCGGGCCTTGCTCAAGGATTGGATCAAGCACCACCTCGGCGACGGCCGAAGCCTTACCGTCTAGCGCGGCCGCACGATCTTCAAGCGCGGCTTGAACGCGACGAGGCGGAACACCATGCGCAGCGAGTCGCGCAGGGGGGAGATCTTCGAGCCGGCGATCTCCTTCCAGTCGATCGGCAGCTCGTGCACGCGCTCGCCGCCGGCGAGCATGGCGAGGAGCAGCTCCGTATCCCACACCCACCGCTTGTCGGTCGGGACGTCGAGGTAGCGCTCGAGGACGTCGCGGCGGATGATCTTGAGGCCGCACTGGGAATCGTAGACCGGCACCTGGAAATAGGCGGAGACGAAGGTCGCGAAGACGCGGCCGATGTAGTGGCGCGAGTACGAGCGCGCGACGTTCCTCCCGAGCATCTTGACGCGGGCGCCGATCACCGCGGACACCTCATTGGCCGACGCCGCGTAGCGCACGGCGCGGTACAGCTCTGCCACCGGGATCGCGCCGTCGGAGTCCATGAAGGCGAGGTAGTCGTGGCCCTCGGCCAGGCCGCGCTTGAAGCCCGCCAGGATCGCGGCGCCCTTTCCCTGATTGCGTCCCAAGGACAGCAACGCCATGCGCGAAGCGAGGCCATGCTCCTCGATGAGGGCGGCGAGGCGGCGGCACTCCTCCTCGCCGCTTCCGTCGTCGACGAGCAGGAAAGAGACTTGATGCCCGGGCGGCGCGACGAGGCTCCGGATCTCCCGAAACACGCCCGGCAGGCGGGCGGACTCGCGGAAGCTCGGCAGGACGACGAGCGTCTTCACCGGCATGAGGCCCCTTCCTTCCGCGCCGGCGCCGGCGGCCGGCCGGCGGCTTGGCCGCTCACGGCGCGGCGCACCGCCTTGGCCACGAGGGCGAAGCCCTCGGTGCGGTAGCGCCAAAGGAATCTGGCGAGATCGATGAAGCGGAGATTATAGAGGAATACCTTCAGGTAGCCGATGACCTGCAGCAACTCCATCTGCTGACGGGTCAGGTTCTTGAACTCGAGCGCGTCGCCGAACTGCTTGTTGTACTCGTTCCAATCCGTCGAGCGCAGGACGTAGCCTCCCTCTCCGCGCTTGGCCATCTCGGCCACCCTGGTCCCGGGGTAGGGGACCATCAGGCCGATGATCGGGAGCGTCGGGTTGAGTTCGACGGCAAAATCGATCGTGCGCATCGCGGACTCCCAGGTCTCGTCGGGCTGGCCGAGGATGAAGAAGCTCATGAAAGGCTGGCCGGCCTCCTTCATCATGGCGACCGCCTTCAGGATGAGGGCGCGCGAGGTCCCCTTTCCCATCGCTTTCAGCCGCTCGTCGTCGCCCGACTCGATGCCCAGCCCGACGATGTCGCAGTTGGAGCGACGCATCAGCTGCACGAGCTCCAGATCGATCGTCCGCACGTGGGTCTGGCACCACCACGACAGCTTCTTATGGTAGCCCCCGGCGATCAAGAGCTCGAGGATGCGCGCGGCCCGGTCGCGGTCGATCGTGAAGATCTCGTCGCCGAAGAGGATGCGCTTGGGCTCGCGGATCTTGCTGAGCCACGCCACTTCCTCCAAGACGTTCTCGGGCGTGCGCGAGCGCACGATCCGCCCGTTCGGGTTCATGCAGAAGTTGCAGGCGAAGGGGCAGCCGCGTTCCGTGTGGAGGATGTACTCCCGCGCCGGCTTGAACAGGTCCCAGGCCGGGAAAGGCAG
>JAPLKK010000063.1:7443-9492 GCA_026388115.1 Elusimicrobiota bacterium
CGCACTCGCCGTTCTTGTCCAGGAAGCAGACGCCGCGCGTCTTCGCGAGGGCCGCGGCGTCGCCGAGGTTCTGCACGAGCTCGTGGAAGGTCTCCTCGCCCTCGCCCACCACGCCGTAGTCGAACTGCGGGAACTCGCGCAGCGTCCCCTCGGGGATGGCGCTGACGTGCACGCTGCCGACGACCGTGACGGTCCGCGGCCGCCAAGCCTTGACCGCCTTGGCGAAGTCCGCGGCCGGGATGATCTCGTTGGTAAAGGCGCCGAGCCCCACGACGTCGGGCTCCAACCGGCGCACCTCGTCCATCCCCCGCTCCATCGAGAGGCGGTCGAACTTGCAGTCGAGCACGTGGACGTCGACGCCCTTGGACCGCAGGTAGCCGGCGAGGTAGGCGATGCCGGTCCGCGGGTAGGGGGGGGTGTCGTAGTACGGTTCGACGATGCGGTAAGGCGGCGGGTTGACAAGAAGTACGCGCATCGATCGGCGCGTCGGGCGCCACTCGAAGTATAACGACGGGGTGCCGTCAAATCAAGGGCGCTGGATCGCGGCGGTGACGTCCCGCGACAGCGATCCCCTGACGACGGCGCCTTACCAGGCGAAGCCGAGCGACACGCGGTTCGTCATGCCCAGGTCGCCGTAAGGGACCCAGGCGTAATCCAGGCGCAACCCCGCCCACTCGAGGCCGAAGCCCGCGGCGAGTCCCGTAAGCCCGTCGATGCCGCGCGTGCGCCCGACGTTGTAGCCGAGGCGCCCGGCCGCGAAGATGTCCTGGCCGACCGGGAAGCGCGCCTGCATGCCCAAGGCGGGGGAGAACGCGTCCTGGTCGGAGACCATCACGTTGTCGAGCATCGCCGTGATGACCTCGGTGATATGCCAGCGAGCGCCGATCTGGGCGCGGAAGGGAAGCGGATCCGAGCCGCTGCCGATCGACATCGCCGGGCCGAGGTTCGCGACCGCCAGGGCCAGATCGATCGGGCCCTCCGCGGTCGCGACGGCCCCCGGGAACTGCGCTCCCAGGTCCGCCGCGAAAGTCGTGCCCGAGGCGTCGCCGACCTTGGAATGGATGATCTTGACCGCCGCGCCGACGCGGACCCAGTCGATGCGCGAGGCAAAGCCGAGCGAGGCGGCGAGATCGGCGGGCGTGAAGGAACTGGTGGGGTCGCCGACGGCGTTGTAGCCCTGCTGGCTCGACTGGGAGCCATACAGCAGCCCGGCGCCGATGACGCCCCAGCCCGGCAAGGGCCGGGAGAAACCCAGCGAGCCGAGATACGAGCTCGCGAGCAGGGCGTCGTAGCCGATCACCGCGTCAGACTTGAGGCTCTCCTCCTGCGCCGCCATGCCCGCAGGGTTCCAGAACAAGGCCTCGGAGCCTTCCACCACCGAGGAGTAGGCGCCCCCGAGCGCGTCGGCGCGCGCCGAGGGGGGGTTCTTGAGAAAAGGCGCGGCGGTGGCACCGGCGGCCTTCTCCGAAAAGGGCGAGTTCGGAAAGAACGACGCTCGGGCGGGAACGGCCAGAAGGGCGAGGGCGGCGAAGGCGGCCGCTCTCAGACGGGCCACACCGGTCCCCGCCTTGGCTTGCCGGCGTCAGCGGGGTCGATCTCGATCGAGGGCTGACTTGGAGAGGACTCAGATGCGTCGGAAGCGAGTTCGGCCGCGGCGGCCGGAGCGGGTTCGACCGGAGCGGCTTCAGGCAAAGCTTCGGCGACGGCCTGCGGCTCGGGCTCGGCGACAAGCTCCCGTTCAGGCGCGGGCGCGGGCGCGGGGGCGGGGGCGGGGGCGGGCACCGGCCGCGGCGTCGCGGCCCGCTTCGGCAGAGGCACCACGTCCGTGGACCGCGCAGAGTCGAACGAGGGCGCGCGCTCGATCTCCGGCGCCGCCGCGGCCGGCGCCGGGGCGGGCGAAGTCGCAGCGGGCGGGACCACGCCGCGCCCTTGCTCGGGCCCGGCGGCCCCGACCCGGGGCCCGGCGGCAGGAAGCTCGACCTTCAACTCGCCGAGCCGTTCCAGCAATGCCGAGAACTGCGAGTCATGCTTGCCCGCGAAGCTCGAGAG
>JAPLKK010000044.1:0-19590 GCA_026388115.1 Elusimicrobiota bacterium
ACCGCCGCCGCCGCCGATGGAACGCCGACGTTGAATTTATCCCGCGATATAAAGTCTAATCGTGATCGATGAACGACGAGCATTTTCACGACGACCCCTCGACATGGCCCAAGGAGCCCTTGGTCCCGTTGGAGGCCGGGCATAGCGACGAGCGCGGCTCCATCCAGCCGCTCGTCGAGCGGATGATGCGCAGCGCCCAGCTGATCACTTCCAAGAAGGGCTCGGTCCGGGGCAACCACTACCATAAGACCGACTGGCACTACTGCTACGTCGTTTCCGGCCTCATGGAATACTACGAGCGTCCCGCCGGGGCGAAAGATCCGGCAAAGAAATTTCTGGTGAAGGCCGGGCAGATGTTCTTCAGTCCGCCCCTGGTCGAGCACGCGATGAAGTTCGTCGAAGATACCGTCTGGCTGACCCTTTCACGCAACCCGCGCGACCAGGACGCCTACGAGAAGGACGTCGTGCGCGTCCGGCTGGTCTGATGGCCGCCGGCGCCGCCCTCGCCTGCCGCAGGCGCGCCGACTGCCGCCTGTGCGGCTCCAAGAGGCTCGAGCTTGTTTTCTCGTTGGCCCCGACGCCGCCGGCCAACGCCTTCGTCAAGCCGCAGGAGGCCTCGAAGCCGCAGGAGAAGTTCCCGCTCGACCTGTTCTTGTGCCGTTCCTGCGGACATCTGCAGCTGCTCGACGTCGTCGATCCCGCGGTGCTTTTCGAGCATTAGGTGTACGTCTCGGGCACCTCGCCTGTCTTCGTCAATCATTTCGAGGAGTACGCGAAGGACCTGATCCGGCGCTATCAGCCCGGGCAGGGCGCTCTGGCCGTCGATATCGGATCGAACGACGGGACGCTCCTGCGCTTCTTCAAGGAGGCGGGGCTGAGGATCCTCGGCGTCGACCCCGCGCGCGAGATCTCCGAGGCGGCCAACAAAGCGGGCATCGAGACGATCAACGGCTTTTTCACGCCCGGGCTCGCGGCAAGGGTCAAGCGGGAGCGCGGCGCGGCTGCGATCGTGACGGCGAACAACGTCTTCGCCCACGCCGACGACCTCGCCGGCATCCTCGACGGCGTCCACGACCTGCTGGCTCCCGACGGCGTCTTCGCGTGCGAGTGCTCGTACCTCGCCGATGTCGTCGAAAAGACGCTGTTTGACATGATCTACCACGAGCACGTCGCCTATCATGCCGTCGGGCCGCTCAAACGTTTCCTGGAGCGGCACGGCTTCGAGCTGATTGAGGCCTTGCGCGTCGAGTCGCACGGGGGATCCTTGCGCGCGACCAGCCAGAAGAAGGGCGGCCCGCGGCGGCCGGGAGAGTCCGTCGCCCTTCGCCTCAAGGAAGAAGCCGCCCTCGGCATCGAGAAGCCCGAGACGATGAAGGCGTTCGCCGCGCAGATCGAGGCGCGCAAGCGGGAGCTGTCGAGCTTGCTCGAGATGCTCAAGGCGGAGGGCAAGACCATCGCCGGCTTCGGCGCGCCGGCCAAGGCGACGACGCTGATGCACCATTTCGGGCTCGGAAAAGACGTGCTCGATTTCATCGTGGACGACAGCCCCTGGAAGCAGGGCCTGTTGAGCCCCGGGCTGCATATCCCGGTGGTGGCGTCCGAGGAGCTGTACCGGCGCAAGCCGGATTACGTCGTCATCTTGGCCTGGAACTTCGCCGAGCCCATCATGAAGAAGCACGCGGCGTACCGGGCGGCGGGCGGCCATTTCGTGATCCCGCTTCCGACCGTGGAGGTCTCATGACAGTCATCCGTATTTCCGTGCCTGCTCGTGGTGGACAACTTCATCACCTCGGGGGAGGCGGGCTCGAAGCCGGGACCCGTGCCTCACGGCCGCTTCATCCGGCACGACATCTCCAAGCCGCTGCGCGCCGGCGCCAAGGTCGATTACATCCTCCAAGCGGCCGGCATCGCGAGCCCCTTCTACTACCGCGCCTATCCGCTCGAGACGCTCGAGGCCGCGATCGCGGGGACCAAGAACATGCTCGAGCTCGCCCGCAAAGACGGCGCCAAGCTCCTCTTCTTCAGCTCCAGCGAGATCTACGGCGACCCGGACGCGAAGCACGTGCCGACGGCCGAGTCGTACCGCGGGAACGTCGCCTGCCTGGGCCCTCGCTCCTGCTACGACGAGAGCAAGCGCCTCGGCGAGACGCTCTGCTACATCTACCACAACCATTACGGCACCCACGCCACGATGGTCCGGCCGTTCAACGTCTACGGCCCCGGCATGCAGGAGCGCGACTACCGCGTCCTCCCGAATTTCGCGAGCCGCATCAAGGCGGGGCGGCCTTTGCGGCTCTACGGCAGCGGCCGACAGACGCGCACCTTCTGCTACGTCACCGACGCGATCACCGGATTCTTGCTGACGCTGCTGCGCGGCGCTCCGGGCGAGGCGTATAACATCGGCAACCCCGTGCCCGAGGTCTCGATGCTCGACTTGCTCAAGCACACCGAGTACGCCCTCGGCCAACCCGTCAAGCACACGCTGGTCGAGTACCCGGACAGCTATCCGGCCGACGAGCCGATGCGCCGCTGCCCCGACATCACGAAGGCACGTCTCCAGTTGGGCTACGAGCCGCGCGTGAGCCTCGGCGAGGGGCTCAAGCGGTTCTTCGGCTGGACGCAGGCGCACTTCACCGGCGACTCCAAGCAGTGAAAGAACTCCAGCTCGGGCTCATCGGGGCCGGGCATTGGGGACGCGCCTATATCCGCACGATCGCGGGCTTGCCCGGGATGCGGCTCGCCCGTGTCGCCTCCCGCAACCCCGAGACCGCGGCGCTCGTCGGCAAACGCTGCGTCGTCTGCGCCGACTGGCGCGGCGTCGCCTCGGCGCCGGACTTGGACGGGGTCATCATCGCGTCGCCGCCGGCCCTCCATGCGCAGGTGGCCTCGGCCTGCCTCGAGGCGCGACGGCCGGTCCTGGTGGAAAAGCCGCTGACGATGAGCGTCGCCGAGGCCGAGGCCCTCGTGGCCTTGGCCAAGCGTCTCGGCGGCTTCGTCCTCGTCGATCATACCTACCTTTTCCATCCGGCCTACGTCGAGCTCAAGAAGCGTGCTCAGGCCTTGGGCGCGCCGCGCCTCATACGCTCCGAGGGCGGGAAATGCGGGCCGTTCAGGGGCGACGCTGGGCCTCTGTGGGATTTCGGCAGCCATGATGTGGCCGTCGCGCTCGACCTCGTGGGCCGGGGCCTGGCGGCGGTCGAGGCCAAGTCCGAGCGCCGCGGCCAGGGCGAGGTCATCGACATCCGCTTGGACTTTCCGGGCGGGGCCCGCGCCGAGCTGCGCGTCGGCAACGGCTTCGAGACGAGGAGGCGGAAATTCAGCGTGGTCTTCGAGGACCGCGAATTGACGTTCGACGACGCGGGAGGCCGTCCGCTCGTCCAAACGCTGCTTGACGCGCAAGGCCGGCCGGCGGGCGCGGCCGAGGAGATCCCCGTCGCCAAAGTCTTGCCGCTGACGCGGGCGGTCGAGGCCTTCGCCGAAGCGGTCCGCGGCGGCTCGAAGGACCTGTCGAGCCTCGAGCTCGGAGCGGCGGTCGTCCGGGTCCTGGCGGCCTGCGAAGCGTCTCTCGGCCGCTGATCAGACGGGGTACGACGGCGGGCCCTGCGGCGGCGATCCGGCGGCGGCGGCCGCCTCCGCCGCCGCGGCCTTCTTGCGTTCCCGGCGCCGGCGCAGCCAGAACGCGAACAGGAGCGCCAGGAAGCCCGCCACGGCCAGGAACCCGAGGAACAGCCAGCCTCCCGGCAGGCCTTCGACCATCAAGTCGAATTCGCCGATGCCCCGGGAGGAGAGCCGGCCGCCGGACTTTGCGAAGCGGGCCAGCGCCTCGAACCGCGCGTCGAGCTCGGCGGCGTGCGTGATGTCCGCCAGCGCGCCCATGATATCGCCCGACGCGTCCTTCGCGTAGGCCCGCAGGGCCCACAGCGCGGCGTCCTTGGGGGCGAGCGTGAGGGCGCGGGTCGCCGCCTCGACGGCTTCGAGGTACTTCTTGCGGGCGATGAGAGCGCGCGTCAGGGCCTTCCAGGCCGCCACGCTCTTCGGGTCGCGCTGCACCGCTTCCCGCGCCTCCCGCTCGGCGGTCTCGTAGTCGCCGGAGGCGAGCGCCTTTCGGGCGAGCCAGAGCGCCTGCTCGGCGCTCCGGAACGAGCTGTCGACCCCCTCCGGCCTCGGCCCCGAGACGCCTCGCCGCCACTCGGCGGGGCCGCCCGCGCCGAGGCTGGCGTCGGGAGCGCTGTTGAGCCCGAACCATCCGGCCGGCTCCCTCGGCCCGCCTGGCGCTCCCGAGCCCTGGGCGTCGGCGATCTTGATCCCGCCCACCTCGGATAGGCGCGCCATGCGCGTGGAGTCGAACGGGGCATTGCCGGGCTTGTTGGGGTCGGCCGCCGAGCCGCCTTTCATCTTGTCGTCAGGGGACGCGGGCGTCGGCGTGGAGGCGTCCCGCGTGAACAGCCAAGCGGCTCCGAGCTGGCCGTCGACCTTCGTCTTCATGGCCGCGACCCGCGCGGACGCGTTCTGGACGTCGGCTGCCGTCGCGTACTCGCGAGGGATCGCCTGGAAGAAGGCCTGCACGGCCTGCTGCGCCTGCTTCAACGGGGTGGCGTTCGTGACCCCGGCCTTGGTGGCCTGCGCCTGCAGGGCGCTGTTGGCCTGCTGGACGGCGTCGACGTTCGACAGGATGTCGTCGATCCTCGGCCGCAGGCTCTGGTCGAACGGGACGCAGCGCTGGATCGGGACGCCGCAGTCCATGAGGTGCTGGGTCGCGGCCGTCTTGTCGGCGCCCAGGGTGGGCACCGACATGTCGTTCTGGATGGCCGCCTCGACGCCGGCGATCTGGGCCTGGAGGCTCGCCTGCTGCGCGGCGGTGTTGTTGGCCTTGCCGCTGAGCGTGCTGAGGTTGTTGTTCGTGGTGTCGATGGAGGATTGCGTCGCGGAGAGGTCGCTGTAGCCCTTGTTGATCTTCGCCGTCCCGTTGGTCACCGCCGCCTGGTCAGCGGCCAGCTGGTTCTGAAGAGCGGCCTGCTGCCCGTTGGCCTGGGCGAGCTGGGCCCGGTAGTTGTCCGTGTTGGCGGCGCTATGGGCGGCCTTCGCCTGGAGGTCCGCGATCTGCGCGCCAATCGCCTGGAGCTGGGCGCCGTCGCTCTGGACCCGCGCCTTCGCCTGATCGAACGCGCCCTGGTCGGCGGCCAGCTGGTTCTGGACGGCGGCCTTCTGCCCGTTGACTTGGTCGAGCTGCCCCTGGAGCCTCTGCTTCTCCGTGTCGCTGGCGCTCTGGGCGATCCTCGCCTGGAGGTCCGCGATCTGACCGTTGAGCGTCTGGATCTGGGCGTTATCGTTCTGGACCCGCCCGCTCGCCCCGTCGGCCGCAGCCTGGTCGGAGGCCTGCCGGTCCTGGAGCGAGGCCTTCTGCGTGTTGGCGTCATCGAGCCGCGCCTGGTAGCTAGCCGTCTCGTCGGCGCTCTGGGCGACCTTCGACTGCAGGTCCGCGATCTGCCCGCCGACCGTCTGGAGCCCGGCTTCGTCGGCCTGGACCCGCCCTTTCGCCTGCTCGGTAGCGGCCTGGTCGGCGGCGAGGGCGGCGGCCAGGCGCTGTTGGCTCGCCTGCAGGCTCGACAGCTGGGACTGGGTGGCGCTCAGCTGGCTCTGGGTCGCCTGCAGGTCCTGGGTCACCTGCGAGAGCTGGGCGTTCAGGCTCGCGTCGAGCGCCTTCTGCTTCGTCAGGTCGAGCTGGGCCGCCCTCGACTTAGTCAGCGCCTCGATATCGGCGTACTGGCTGTCGACCGTCCCCGGGGGGACCGTCTCGTAGTGGTCGCGGGTCCTGATGCCGAGAGCGCCCCCGCTGCCCACCGCGCTGTAATCCGGGTTGCCGTACTCGATCCCGCAGGCGTCGACCTTGGACTGCCCGGCGCCCCGCTGGGCGTCGGAACCGCCGACGCAGGGGACGTAGCCGTGCCCGCCGCTGTCCTGGCTGAACGCCGAGAGGGGCAGCAGAGCCGCGATTGCCGCGAACAGGAGGAATCTCGTCATGGCTCGCTCCGTGGACGACCTACTAGGGAAGGGTAGGCTGAAGGGCTCCGCCTGTCAACCCATCAGACGGCACCGCCGCGGTCTCGGAGAGGGCGGTTCTTGACGGGCCTCGCACGAATCGACTATAGACTATTACCGACGACCTTGGAGGGACCGATGACCAGTACCGCTGATGATCTGAAGACCGCCTTCGCCGGCGAGAGCCAAGCCAACCGCAAGTATCTCGCGTTCGCCGCGAAAGCCGAGAAGGAGGGCTTCCCGCAGGTGGCCAAGCTGTTCCGCGCCACCGCGGAGGCGGAGACCATCCACGCCATGGGCCACCCGGCCTCCATGGGCGCCGTGAGCTCCACCGCCGACAATCTCAAGGCCGCCGTGCAGGGCGAGACCTACGAGTACACCGAGATGTATCCGCCGATGCTGGCGCAGGCGCAGAAGGAGCAGCATCGGGCGAAGACGATGTTCAATTGGGCGGTGCAAGTCGAGCGAGTGCACGCCGACCTCTACAAGAAGGCCCTTGAGGCGGTTGTTTCCGGGCAGGACATGGGGGCGGCCGAGATCTACGTCTGCCCGGTCTGCGGGCATCTCGAGATCGGCAAGCCCTCCGTGAAGTGTCCCGTCTGCGGCCTTCCGGCGGACAAGTACCGCAGGATGGAGTGAGCCGATCGCCGGGGAGGGTGAGCATGAACAGCGTGAAAGTGGAATTGGTGTCGGATGAGAAGGCCTCCAGGCTGGAGTTGTTCATCAGGATCTTTTGGAGCATGATCGTCGGATTCGTGCTGGGCTTCATCGGGATATTCGCGGCCATCGCCTTGTGCCTGGAATGGCTGCATATCCTCTTCACGGGCAAAAGGAACGCCGCTCTCCAGAAGTTCGTGAACTGCTACGGCGTCGGAATGACGCAGTTGAAATTCTACTGCATGCTCTCGACCGACGAGAGGCCGCCGATCGTTCCGGAGTTCTAGCGCTGCGGCCGTAGGTGAACTTCTTAAGCCGCCTGCCTGCCGTTCCTACTGGTAGAAATACAGGCTGATGTAGTAGCGGTAGTCTTCGTACGGCTCGGAGAGAGGGGCGATCCGGGAGCCGATCATCACCTTGCCCGCGCCGGTGAGCAGGCCGACGCGCTCCTTGAGCTTCTGCTGGGCGGACTCCTCGGTCTTGGCGATCATGGTCACATAGCCGAGCTCGCGGCCGAAGTACACCATCATCCAGGATTCCGGCTTCTGGACGACGTCGATCTTCGCGTTCCCCAGCAGGTCGAAATCGAGGTCATCGCCCGGGCGCAGGACGCGAAGCTGGTTCTCGTCCTCCTGGCGCGGCTGCTGCTTGGTCAGGTAGTAGACCACGTACGTCGGCAGCAGATCCTCGGCGTCCACCAGATACGAGGCGACGATCGGGAGGTTCCTCTTATGGAACGCGCCGAGGATCATGGCCTGGTTCGCCTTCCGGGAGGCCTCGTCTTTGGGCGCGAACTGGCGCGGCTCGGCCAAGAACTGCCTGACGACGGTGCCGTCGGACGTCTCGTATGGAATGGTGTACATCTCGCCGTTGCGGGCGGGCGTCCCGACCTTGGCGCCGGCGGAGGCGAGGAGCCGCGTCCACATCCCGATCGCTTCGGCGTACTCGGCGTCGGTCTGGACGAAGCCGAGCAGGGTATGGTTCCCGCATTGCGGCATCAAGCTGACCCGCGTGATGCGGTCTTGATCCTTGGCCGATAGGGCCGCCGCCGGGACCGCCGCGCCCTCCTTGCGTATCTGGGGGAGGCTCGAGAAGCCGAAATTCGAGAAGCCCAGCTCAGCCGCTTGGGCGACGCCCGCAAAGAGGACCACAAGACCGAATGCCGAGAAACGCTTCATCATGGACCCGCCTCCAAATCGTATGCCGCCGTTTCGGCGGCGTCGGGCGAATTCAAGCATATTTCCGGCGAGCGGGGCCTTGACGGCGGACGTTCTCCCGCGGCTCGCTTACCAACGACGGAAGGCCGGGTGTCCCTCTTTGACGGCGACGAACTGGCCGCGGCACGTCGCGGTCACTTTCCCGTTCGATTCGACCGTCGCCTCGACCACCGCCCGGTCGCCGGATATCTCGACGACCTTGGCCCGGAGCTTCAGGGGCGACTCGATCGGCGTCGGGAGCCTCATCTTCACGTGGAATTCCTTCGTGACCGTGCAGGGAGGGACGTCGGCCCCGCGCGAGCGCATCAGCTGGTAGGCGGCGGTCCAGTTGCTGTGGCAGTCGAGGAGCGTGCCGAGGACCCCGCCGTTGACGGCGCCGGCGAAGGCCAGGTGATGCGGCTGCGGCTGGAACTCGGCCACCACCTCGTCGCCTTCGGGCCTGCTCTTGATGCGAAGGCCTTTTTCATTGGCCGGCCCGCAGCCGAAGCAGACGCTTCGCGGGGAGTAGCGGTCCTGCAAGCTGGGGCTCGCCGGCGTCTGTTCCATCCGCGCAAGCGTAGCATTTCACGTGCAGGCCTCCCCATTAACCTCCTTTTTACCGATCGCTACCGTTTCCGCGAGCATGGCGATTACGCGGCGTTCAAGGCGCGCTTTTCGTTTGTTTTTCCCATTTGACAAATGCCATCCTCTCGCCAGATAGGAAACGGACAACTGGAAGCGAATATCCAATAAATAGGCCGTATCTTACTGGGGATATCAAAAGGGAGGAACACGATGCGCGGACTATTGGGGCTTGTCATCCTCGTCTTGGACATCTTGGCGATCATTGAGTGCTTGAAGAGCGCAAAGCCGACGATCCAAAAGGCCCTTTGGATCATCGTTATTCTCGTGCTGCCGCTGGTGGGGTTGATCCTCTATTACTTCTTCGGAAGAAAGAAGTAATAGCCCCAAGTTCTTCTTCCCAGACAGCCCCTCACGGGCCGGTCGCGGCCTTGCCGGCCTGCTGGATCAGCGACGCGGTCCGTCGGCGCAGCGCACGGTGATGCGCCGACCCGGCGCCACGAACCTGAGCAGCCGGGAAAGCTCTTCCCGCCCCGACTCGCCGGCGCCCTTGAGCAGTTCGGGGTTCCGGGCGGCGGCCGCGGCGCGGTCGGAGAGCTGAGCCAGGGATTCGTTGTACCCGTCCTCGTTTTGGAACAGCCGCTTGACGATGCCCTGCTCGTTCTTGACGTCGACCGGCCCCGCGAGCCGGACGTTGAAGAGGCTGGCCGCGGGGATGGTCACCGCGACCTCGCCGTCCGCGACCGAGACGTCCTTTTCGGAGATCCTCGTGAGATCAAGGCCGACGTTGACCTCCATGGCGCCCCGCGCCGTTATGGTCTGGCCGACGAAGAAGTCCCCGAAGGCGCTGCCCGACGTCTTGCGGATGGTGACCGACTCATCGAGCACATAGGTCTTGCTGACGAGGAACCCTTGGTCCCTGAGGGCGGTCAAGATGAGCTGCGCCGTGACCTGAACCTGCCCTCCTGGAGCGCTGAAGAGCCTGTGGCCGAGCAGGAGCCCGCTGCCGAACAGGGCCGCCGCCAAGGCCGGGAGGATGGCCAGTCTCAGGACTTTCATCTCCGCTCGCGGCCCATGCTATCACATGTCCGCAGCCGCTGTCGCCGGGACGAAGAGGTCGTCTTGCCGGGCGCCCGTTCCGCTGCTACCATTCGGCCAAGGTGACCAGCGAAGACCGTTGGTACATGGCATTGCTGGCGGTCGTGTTCGCCGCGGCTTTCGTCCTCATCGGCGTCAACTCGCTCTTCCTCCACTACACCGGCGTCCTTTACTTGAATCGGACGCTGATCCCGCTGCTCGTGCCGCTGGTCATCGCCATGGCGTACAGCATCTTCGCCCGCGAGCGATGGCCGCGGGCCTGCTTCGTCCTGCGCAACGGCGGCTATTACACGCTCTCGGTGGTCGCGATGGCCCTCTTGGCCACCGGCATCCAATTCACGCCGTTCGCCCGGATCGATCCCCTGCTTGCCGTCTGGGATGCGCGCCTTCATTTCAATCTCGTCGACGCCATGGGCTGGACCAATGCCCATCCCTTGCTCCGTTCTCTGCTGTCCGTCGGATACTGGTCCATCGAAGCTCAGCTGTTCTGCGTCCCGATGATGCTCCTGCTCGTCCAGGACCTCCGCTTCACGCGGGTGTTCGTGTTCTCCCTGCTGTACTCGGCCCTGATCGGCTACCTCTTCTATTTTTTCTTTCCAAGCTCCGGCCCCGCGAGCTTCTATGCGAGCCCCCTCTTCTCGGAGCAGCAGCGCATGACGTACGGGAAGTTCTACGCCGTGCATCACTTCCAGCCGGTCCCCGCGACCGACGCGGGCCTGATCGCCTTCCCGTCGTTCCACGTCGTGTGGGCGGTCCTGCTGGTCTATGCCGGAGGCTGGAATAGATGGCTCATCCTTCCCGTCGGCTTGCTCAACGCGCTCATGATCGTCGCTTCGGTCCTGCTGGGCTGGCATTTCCTGGTCGACGTCCCCGCGGGCGTCCTCCTTGCCCTGGCGAGCCTGATGCTCGCCGAATGGACGCATCGGCGCCTCTGTCGGCTGTCGCCGCAGCCCGGCGCGACCGGCAAGCTCGGCGCGGCCGAGCTCAGTCGAGGGCTTTGAGCAGCGCCAGCAGGTGGCGCCAGAACTTCTCGACCGAGTCGATCAGGATCCTCTCGTCGGGAGAATGCACGGCCTGAACGTCGGGGCCGAACGAGATCATGTCCATCCCGGGGAACCGCTCGCCGATGATGCCGCACTCGAGACCGGCGTGGACCGCCTTCACCTCGGGCGCCTTGCCGAAGAGGGCCTTGTAGGTGCCGGCGGCGAGGGCGAGGATCGGCGATTTCATGTCCGGCTTCCAGCCGGGATACCCCGTGCTGTGCTCGACGGCGGCGCCGGCGAGGGCGAAGACGGAGGCGACGGTCTGAACGATCTCAACCATCTCGGAGGCGACCGAGCTCCTCTGGCTCGTCTCGATCCGGACCGTGCCGTTCGCCGTGGTGATGGACGCGACGTTCGTCGAAGTCTCGACGAGGCCCGGGATGTCGGGGCTCATCTTGATGACGCCGTGCGGCAGGGCGGAGAGCGTGTGGATCAGGCGCTCTTGCAGCGCCTGCTTGAAGACTTTACCGTCCTTCGGGGCCTCGATCCAGCTCAACGCGACCGATAGGCCCTCCTCCGCCGCTCCAAACTCCGCATGGACCGTCGCGTCGTGCTCGGCCGCCAGCTGCTTCGCCTCATCCAGCTTTGTTTTCGGGATGAAGAGGACGGCTTCGCACTCGCGCGCGATGGCGTTGATCTTGCTCCCGCCGTTGATGGAGGAGAGCCGGGTCCCGAGAGGGGCGAGCTTCATGAGGAGCCTGTTGGCGATCTTGACCGCGTTGCCGCGGCCCAGCGAGATGTCGACGCCTGAGTGTCCGCCGCGCAGCCCCGAGACTTTCAGTGAGACGCAGGCCGTCGCCGCGGGCGCCGCCTCGAGCTCCGCCTTCCACGTTCCCAGGGTGTCCTTGCCGCCGGCGCAGCCGACATAGAGGAACCCTTCCTCCTCGGAATCGAGGTTGATCAGCGTTTTGCTCTGCAGGAAGTCGCCGGCGAGGCCGGCCGCTCCCGTCAGGCCGGTCTCCTCGTCCACGGTGAACAGCAGCTCGAGCGGGCCGTGCTCCAAGGACTTGTCCGCCATGACCGCCAGGTTCGTCGCGACGCCGATGCCGTTGTCGGCGCCGAGCGTGGTGCCGTCCGCCGTGAGCACGTTCCCCTTGCGCACGAGCGTGATGGGGTCCTTCGTGAAGTCGTGCGCCTTGTCCGAGTTCTTCTCGCAGACCATGTCGAGGTGCCCCTGCAGGCAGCAGGGCCGCGCATCCTTCTTGCCCGGCGAAGCGGGCTTGGCGACGACGACGTTCCCCAAGGAGTCCCGCTTGGCCTTCAGGCCGAGCTTGGCCGCGGTCTCGCAGACGTACTTCGAGATGGCGGCCTCGTTCTTGGAGCCGCGCGGGATGCGCGAGATCTCGGCGAAGTACTTCCAAATGAGCTCCGGCTTCAAGCCTTCAAGGGGGTCTGCCATGGTCGCTGTCTCCTGTCGCCTCGATCGGACGGATGATAGCACTCAACGAGGCCGGCCGTCGCCGGCGTTGACTGGACGTCTGTTAAGATGTACCCGTGAGGGATCGCCGGACCACGTCGCGAGCCGGTCCGCGCTCAAGGGCAGAGGCTAGAATGGTTATCAAGAGACTCTCGTTTCTCGTGTCGTACGCGGTCCTGGTCTTGGCGCTCTTGGCCGGGACGTCCGAAGCCTCGAACGTCGAGGCCGCGTCCTGCTCCGTGACCGCCGAGATCGCCGGCGTTGCCGCCGGGAGCGTGGACCTGCGGATACGCGCCGTCGAGCTCAAGGGGGCCGCCGCGGACGGGGACTGCCCCGTGCGCGAGGGACTTGTCTATAGGGCGATCGACAACGACCCCGGCGCCCTCGCCCCCGGGCAGAAGATACGGGCGGACGTCTCGGCCGGCTCCGCGATGGGGCCCGGCGGCGTCGTGAATTTCTTGAACTGGGACCATCTTGCGTACGCGGATGGCGGACCGATCAGGAGCCCGAGCAACGGCGCGGTCATCATGCTCCTTCAGAGCGCGGACAAGCCTTCAACCCCGTCCAAGAAGACGGACTCCGGCCAGACCATGAAACCCGGGCGCGACGGCGTGGGCGCGTATCCGCGGCCGGAAGACAAGCATCCGTTCGCCGCCATCAGCGCGCTCAACGAGAAAGGGGAGGGGGGGACCTTCAACACGGAAGGCTACGTCGCCTATATCGCTCCCGATTCGAAGTGCGGCCAGGATTGCGCGGGCGGCCCGACCTCCTACATCGTCATCTCCGAGAGCCCACGGGCCTTCCGGCGGCCTTCTTTTCAATGCTCGAAGCGGGAGCTCGTGATCAACTTCGCGACGGACGTGCCCGTCTGGAACCTCTTCAAGCTCGGCGGCAAGTACCGATTCACTCTCGAGATGACCCGCCTCGGCCCCCGGGACGCCGTCGTGTATCACTACGACGTGTTGCCGAGGCCGAGGATCATCGCGGACCTCGTCGGCGTCGCGAGGATCGGCGGGAAGTAGGCCGGGCCCTCAACTCAAGATGGCCGGGCGGCGGGCGTGGGGGGCTTCTGCGGGTCCGCGGCGTACTTCTTCGCGAACCGGTCGACGATGAACGCGGCGAGGAAGCGGCTGATGCCGAGCAGCATCGAGAACCCCATCAGGTAGACGAAGCCGATGTTCTTCAGGGCCAGAATGAGGACGTCCTCGTTGGGCGCGGTGCCGAAGGCCCAGGAGATGAAGAAGCCCAGCAGCGGCAGGCCCAGGAACGTGACCGTGCTGAAGTGGAGCGGCTTGCCCTGCGCGTGGGCCTTGCCCGCCTTGATGAAGAAATCGGTGGCCAACTGGAAGAAGGCCAACCCCGACAGGAGGGCGACGTCGGCGAAATTCATGAGCGAACGCCCGAGCGGGATCCAGTCGAGCGCCCCGCCCAGGCGGAGCGCATCGATGCCGTTGCCGAGCAGTCCGCCGAGCATCAGGGCGATCGCGACGTCGTAGAGCCGCACCGCCCCGCGCATCCACGGATGCTCCGCCGACATCTCGTCGGTGCCGGAGACCTTCTCCTTGTAGAAGCCGAAGCGGCCGTTGTGGACCTGCTTGGGGGACCAGCGCCAGATGCCGTGGGCGCGCTGGAGCGAGTTGCGGGCGATCGAGGCCGTGACCAGGATGTACGGGATGATGAACTTCATCACCGGCGCGCGCCAGGCGCACTCGTGGAAGACGGTGAAGAGGTACTTGGCCGCGAGGAATTTCGTGCCGAAGTCGAGGCCGAGGACGAGCGCCGTCATGGCGACGATCGGCAGGGCCCAGCGTATGGCGACGGCGAACTTCGAGCGCTCTGGAGCGGCTGGAGCCGGGGAGGAGGGTTCGGCGCCGGCAACGGCGGCCTTCCAGCCGCTCGGGGCCAGCGCGGTGCGCGCAACCGACTCTCTGCCCGTTACCGGAACGTCGTCATCGGAGTACGCTCGCCGCGAGCCGGCAAAGAGCTCGCCGAGAAGCGACTGCTTCTTCGCGGGAGCATCCGCCTTCTCGAGTCGGGCGGTTGCCGTTTGCAAGACCTGGCGACTGGTCTTGAACGCCGCCGAGGCCGGCTCAGGTCGCGCCTGCGCCGTCCCAATGCCCAGCGTCGTCGGCCTGACGGATGAGATACGCGCGATCGGAAGGCCGCGCTTAGCGACCGCCGTTTCGACGGCGCTGTCGCCCGCTCCGACAGGGGCGGAGACCGACAAGGCCGCCGGCGAAATCGTGATGCTGAGTCCGCCTGCCGGAAGCACGGAGGGCGTGAGCAAGACCGGAACGAGGATGCCGTTAGCGGCCGAGAGGCCGCCACCGCCGATCTGCGCGCCGCCGATGGGCGCGACGGGTACCGCGACGACGGTCCGCACCGGCACCGCGCTCGTGACCGTCTGCGCGAACACGGAGACGGCTTGCGGTCCCGGAGCGAGGAGGAAGAGGACCGTCGAGAGGGCGACGCTCATGGCCTTCATGCCCTTAGGATAGCCGCCGCGGCCGCGGCCGCGTTGGGCCAAAGAGGGCGCGCCCGGCCGGAATTCGGCCTATGCTTGGCTGGGACTATAGTTCCGCGGCGAGACCCTGCGATGAAGGCAGTTGTGTTATTCGCGCTTCTTGCCGCGCCGCGCTGGGGCGGGCTTGGCGGCGCGCAGGGCTTGCAGGCGCTCGGCCAGGCGCTTCTCATCGCCCTGGTCCGTCGGCTCGTAGAGGCGGATCGGGTCGGGCATGTACTCCTGCTCGACCCAGTGGCCGGGAAAGTCGTGCGGGTAGACGTAGCCCACGCCGTGGCCGCGGGAGGCCTTGTCGCCGGTCGCGTCGCGCAGGTGGAGGGGGACCTCGCGCCGCTTGCCTTCCGCCGCCTCGTGGAACGCGGCGTCCACCGCCAGGTAGCTTGCGTTCGACTTGGGAGCGCAGGCGATATAGGTCGCCGCTTGGGCGAGCGGGATGCGCGCCTCGGGCATCCCGAGGAAATCGACCGCCTGCACCGCGGCCGAGGCGATCACGAGCGCGCGGAAATCGGCGTTGCCGACGTCCTCGGAGGCGCAGATGAGGATGCGGCGCGCGATGAAGCGCGGGTCCTCGCCGGCGGCCAGCATCTTCGCCATCCAGTAGACCGCCGCGTCGGGGTCGGAGCCGCGCATGGACTTGATGAAGGCGGAGATGTGGTCGTAATGCTCGTCGGCTTTGCGGTCGTAGCGGACGGCGCGGCGCTGGATGGACTGCTCGGCGACGGCGAGCGCGATGTGCCGCTTGCCGTCCATCTCGACGGGGGTGGTCAGCGCCGCCAGCTCCAGGGCGTTCAGGAGCCGCCGCGCGTCGCCGCCCGACATGCGCAGGAAATGCTCCCTGGCCTCGGGCTCGAGCACGAGCTGAGAGGCTCCCAGGCCGTGCTCGCGGTCGATGAGGGCGCGCTCGAGGATCCTGGCGAGATCGGCCTCGTCGAGCGGCTTGAACTCGTAGGACGTGAAGCGCGAGAGCAGCGCGGCGTTGACGTAGAAGGACGGGTTCTCGGTGGTCAGTCCGATGAGGAGGACGTCGCCGCGCTCGACCGCGGGGAGAAGCACGTCCTGCTGGGTGCGGTTGAAATGATGGATCTCGTCGACGAGAAGGAGCGTGCGCCGCCGCGTGTGCTCGAGGTCGTATTTGGCCTGCTCGAGCGCCTTCTTCAAGTCCGCCACGCCCGCCGCGACGGCGTTGATCTCGACGACCCGCGCCTTGCTCGTCGCGGCGATGAGATGCGCGAGCGCCGTCTTGCCCGTCCCCGGGGGGCCGAAGAACAGCGCGGAGGCGAAGCGCCCGGCGGTGATGAGGCGGTTGAGGAGCTTGCCGGGGCCGAGCAGCGCCTCCTGGCCCACGAAATCCTCGAGGTGCGAGGGCGCCATGCGGGCGGCGAGCGGCCGCTCCTCCTCGGGGACCGTCTGGGCGGCGAAGAGTTCCTCGGCCACGGGGCGCTAGCCGAGCGAGCTCTGCAGGCCGGCGATCATCCCGTCGAGCTTCTGGTCTTCCAGAGCGCGCTCGTTCTCTTGCTGGGTCTTGAGACGGCTCAGCTCGGCGGCGAAGTCCATGCAGGTGCGCAGCGCCAGCTTGTAGGTGTCGACGATGCCGGTCTTCTGCTCCAGCTCGTGCATGCGCTCGGAGACCGCCCCGGCGAAGCCGAGGATCTCGAGCTGGGTGAAGCCCTCCATCTCGACGGTGAGCTTGAAGCGGCGGATCTCGACCGGGACTCTTTCGTTTAGCATACCCCCACCCCGACCCTCCCCCACGAGGGGGGAGGGGGAATCAAATCAGGCAATCCCCTCCACGCGTTCGATCTTGTGGATCAGCTTCTCGATGCGGGCCTTCACCCGGTCATGGCGGACCGTGAGGCCCTGGAAGCGCTTGAGGTCCTTGCTCAGGCGCAGGTTCTCGGCCCGGAGCTGTTCGATCTCGGCCTCCAGGTTGCGGTGCTCCTCGCCGAGCTTGCGCAGGCGCTTGGCCGCTTCGTGGACGAGACCCTCCAGCGTCTTGAGCCGGGGGCTGGATTGCATCGGCGCGCTCAGCTCCGGAGCTCAGCCCCGCACTTCGACTTGAGCGCGGCGAGGCCGCGCGCCACGGCGTCGTTGACCTCTTCGTCGCGCAGCGTGCGTTCGGCGAGGCTGAAGGTGAGGCGCAGCGTGAAGCTCGCCTGCCCGGCCGGCAGGCCGATGGACCGGGCGGCCTCGCCGGACATCCGGTCGATGAGCTCCAGGCGCGCCAGGGCGGGCAGGCCGCGCAGCGAGCCTTCGATGTCGGCGTAGCGCGTCGATTCGGGCGCCGTGATGGAAAGGTCGCGCACGACCCCGGGGAACGGCGACGGCGGTCGAAGCTTCGCGGCCGGCCGGGCCGCCGCGGCCAGCGCATCGAGATCGAGCGCGAAGACGGCCGCGCCGGGCGGCAACTCCCACGCCTGGAGGACCGAGGGATGCACGAGACCCACGCGCCCGACCTCGCCGCCCGCAAGGCGCGCCGCTACCACGGCCTTGGGATGGAGCAGGGGATCGGGCGAAGCCGGGGCGCTCCACTCGAAGGAGCAGCCGTCGAGCAGCTGCGCCAGCGCGCCCTTGCTTTCGTATAGATGGCGGTTCGGTTCGCTCGGCTCCCGCTTCTCGGTCCAATCGGGCGCGCCCGGGAGGCTCCCGGCCACCAGCCCCGCGAGCCAGCAGCGTTCGCCGACCTCGTCCGCGCCGCTTTCGCGGGAATAGACCTTGCCCAGCTCGAAAAGCTTCAGCCCTCGCGCGCCCCGGCGGAAATTATAGCCCGCGGCCTTGAGAAGGCCGGGGACGAGGCTCGGCCTGAGGAACGCCCAGTCCTCCGACAGCGGATTGCTCACCGGCGGGGCTTTCGAGGCGTCGAGCCCGGACCGCTTGAGCTCCGCGGCGGAGAGGAAATCGTAGGCGTACGCTTCGTAGAAGCCGAGCTGGGCGAGCTTGCGCCGCGCCTCGGCGCAGCTGTCGGTCAGCGGCAGGGACTTGGGCCGCTGGAGCTTCACCGGCGCGGCCTCGGAGCCGATCGTTTCGTAGCCCAGGTGGCGCGCCACTTCTTCGGCGACATCCGAGACGGTCCTTAGATCGAGCCGATGCGCCGGCGGCACGAAGGACCATCCGCCCTCGACGGGCACGAGCTTTTCCGACAAGGCGCGCAGGAGCTCCTCGATCCGGCCCGGCTTCGCGCACGCGCCGAGGATCTGCTCGATGCGATCGAGGCTCACAAAGACGGCGACCGGGTCGGGCGGAGCGGGATACACGTCCAGGAGCGCTTGCCCGGCCGAAGCGGCCGACGGCGAGAGTAGCATGGCGGCCCGGGCCGAGGCAAGCGCGGCAGACTGGGGCGCCGAGCCGCGTTCGAAGCGATAAGAGGCATCGGAGCGGAGCTTCAGGCGCTGCGACGTCCGGCGGACCGACGCGGCGGAGAACTGGGCGGATTCGAGCAGGACGCGCGTCGACTTCTCGGTCACGCCCGTCTCCTCTCCGCCCATGACCCCGGCGATGGCGACCGGCCGCTCGGCGTCGGCGATCACCAAGTCCGTGGGGACCAGCTCATATTCGCGGCCGTCCAAGGCTTTGATCTTCTCCCCGGCCTTGGCGAACCGGACGATGATGCGGCCGCCCTTCAGCTTGTCGACGTCGAAAACGTGGAGGGGATGGCCGTACTCGAGCAGGACATAGTTGGTGATGTCCACCATCGAGTTGATGGGCCGCAAGCCGAGCGATTCCAGGCGCCGCGCCATCCAGTCGGGCGAGGGCCCGACCTTCACCTGCTCGAACGTGCGGCCGATGTATCGGGCGCAAGCCGTCTTGTCCTCGATCGAGATGGCGATGGGGCAGGCGGCTCCCGCCGAGGGCGGGGCCGGCGGGACAGGGAGGGGCTTCACCGGCTTGCGGGAATAGACGCTCAGCTCGCGCGCGGGCAGTCCCAGCTCGGTCGTCGAGCAGAGCATCCCCTGCGACTCCACGCCGCGGATCTTCGAGCGCTCGATGGTCTTGCCGCCCGCGAGTTTCGCCCCGATGCGCGCCAAGGGCACGCGCTGGCCCACCTGGATGTTGGAGGCGCCGCAGACGACCGAAAGCTTTTCCTTCCCGTCGGTGACCGAGCACAAGGAGAGGCGGTCGGCGTTCGGGTGCTTCTGGATCTCGAGGATCTCGGCGACGACGACGCCGGAGAACGACGGCCCGGTCCGGCGGATGTCGGCCGTCTCGAAGCCGAGCATCAGCAGGTGCTTCGCCAGCTCCTCCGGCGGCAGCTCCACCGGCAGGAACTCCCTGAGCCAGTTGTAGGAGAACTTCATCCCCACTGCTCCAGGAATCTCAAGTCGTTCTCATAGAACATGCGGATGTCGGTGATGCCCAGCTTGAGCATCGCGATGCGCTCGACGCCCATGCCGAAGGCGAAGCCCGACCAATGGCCGGGATCGTAGCCGACGGCCTTGAAGACGTTCGGATGGACGAGCCCGCAGCCGAGGATCTCCATCCAGCCGGAGCGCTTGCAGGCGGCGCAGCCGGCGCCGCCGCAGAGGATGCAGGCGATGTCCACCTCGGCGGAAGGCTCGGTGAAGGGGAAATAAGACGGGCGGAAGCGCGTCTTGGTCTGCGGCCCGAAGAGGCACTGGAGGAAGGTGTCGAGCGTGCCGCGCAGGTCGGCCATGGAGACCTGCTTGTCGACGTAAAGCCCCTCGATCTGGTGGAACACCGCCGAATGGGAGGCGTCCACCGCCTCGTGGCGGAACACGCGGCCCGGCGCGATGATGCGCACGGGGGGGCGCGAGGACTCCATGCGCCGGATCTGGACGGGGCTGGTGTGGGTGCGCAAGAGCAGCCCGCCGACCTCCAGATAGAACGTGTCCTGCGTGTCGCGCGCCGGGTGCTCGGGGGGGATGTTGAGCGCCTCGAAGTTGTAGTACTCGGTCTCGACGAGCGGGCCGTCGGCCAGCGCGAAGCCGAGGCGGGCCAGGATCGAGTTCATCTCGTCCATGACGAGGGTCAAGGGATGGAGACGTCCGCGCGCCGCGGGCGGCGGCGGCAGTGTGGCGTCGA
>JAPLKK010000044.1:19635-29322 GCA_026388115.1 Elusimicrobiota bacterium
AGCCGGCGCGACGGTCGTCCAGGAGCGCGAGGATGCGTCCCTTGCCCTGGTTGGCGGGGCCGCCCCACTCTCGTTTCTTGTCGGCGGGGAGCTTCGGCAGGTCCTTCAGGAGGTCGTTGAGAACGCCGGAGCGGCCGAGCCAATGGATGCGCATCGCCTCCAGTTGGTCGGCAGACTGGGCGGCGGTGATCGCGGCCTCCGCATCCGCGGCGGCTTTCTTCCAGCGTTCGAACCAGTCTTTGGAGGAGTCTTCGGTTGCCAACGGCGTTACCCCCCGCCCCAACCCCTGGCGCCGAGGCCGTTCTCCACTGGCGCCGTGCCGGCGGCTTATCAAGCCGCCGGCGCCCCCTATCGGGGAAACGGGAGCTCTATGTCGCGACGGCGGTCTTGGACGACGACTTGCTGAGGTCGACGAGCTTCTTGAAGGAGCCGGCGTCGCGTACGGCGATCTCGGCGAGCATCTTGCGGTTGAGGTCGATGCCGTTCTTCTTCAAGGACGCCATGAAGCGGCTGTAGGTCGTTCCTTCCTCGCGGCAGGCCGCGTTGATGCGCGTGATCCACAGGCTGCGGAAATCGCCCTTCTTGTCCTTGCGCCCGGTGTAGGCGTGGACGAGCGACTTCTCGACCTGCTGGATGACGGCGCGCCAGCGGTTGCGCTTGTTGGAGTAGTAGCCCTTCGCGAGCTTGAAGTACTTCCGCTTGCCCCTGCGGGTGGTGACTCCGGATTTGATTCTCATCTCTCGTCCTTATGCGTACGGAAGGTACCGGCGCATGGTCTTGGTATCCGTCTTGTTGAGAAAGTCGGGGCGGCGCATCTCGCGGCAGCGCTTGGAGCGCGACGGCGTCAGCAGGTGCTGCATCCCCGATTTCTTGAACTTGAACTTCCCCGAGGCGGTCTTGAAATACCGCTTCTTGGCTCCAGTGTGATTCTTCAGTTTTGGCATATTCGTTTACGCGTGTTTGGGAGCGAGCGTCATCACCAGCCGGTTGCGGTCCGGCGCCGGAGCCTGCTCGACCACCGCTATCGCGCCGAGCTTCTCCTGCACCGACATCAAAAGCTTCATCCCGAGATCACGGTGCTGCATCTGCCGGCCGCCACGCCCGAGCTCCTTCTTCTCCTGGTCGTACAAGAACTTGGAGTACTCCAGGATCTTGCACACCGGGGGGGTCGCTTGGGCCGCGATCTCGACCAGGTCCAGGTTCTTGGACTTGGCGATCGTGATGGCTTCGGCGATCGGCTTGATGCCCAGCTGCGTTCCGTCGGTGTCGATCAACCGGACGGACGGGGCGGTGATGCGCTGATTGACGCGAGTGCTGTTTCTCTGTTGGGGGATGATTGGGGCGCGTTCCTCCTCTGTTCAGTGTCGCCTTTAATGAGAATCGCCCGAAACCGAACGACCGTCGTTCGGTCTCCGGGCGACCCTGACTCTAAAGGCCGGACCGAAGTGTACCAACTTTGCTCCCGGCCGTCAAACATGATATCGTGGCGCCGCCGATGGAAAAAAGCGACCTCTTCGCCTTGACCGGCCGGGTGTTCCTGGCCACCATCTTCCTCGCCTCGGCTTTCGGCAAGATCACTAATTTCCAAGGCACCACCGATTACATGGCAGCGCACGGCCTGCCCGCGGCGGGGCTGCTGTGCCTGTGCGCCATCGTGCTGGAAGTGTCGGGCGGGCTCTCGCTGGTGCTCGGCTACTTCGCCCGCTGGGGCGCGGTCGCGCTCCTGGTGTTCATGGTGCCCGCCACCCTGATCTTTCACGTCTCCCCGGACCAGCGCATCCAGTTCTTGAAGAACCTCGCCATCATGGGCGGGCTCCTTCAAGTCGCCGCCTTCGGGCCGGGAAACATCAGCCTCGACTGAGAACTTCCTCGGGCCGGGACAAGTTTGGTAATCTGGCGGTGGAAGCGAAGCACGCGCCCAGTCATCAGCTTTCGCTAGCGAAAGCTGATGACTGGCACCTTCCTCTACCAACATGAAAAATCCCGCTCCGCATCTCGGCCTCGCGCGCAAGTACCGCCCCCAATCGTTCGATGAGGTGATCGGCCAGGAGGCGGTGACCGTGACGCTCAAGAACGCCGTGGCCGCGGCCTCGCCCGCCCATGCCTATCTGTTCTTCGGTCCGCGCGGCATCGGCAAGACCACCACCGCGCGCATCCTGGCCAAGGCGCTCAACTGCGAGAAGGGGCCTACGCCCGAGCCTTGCGGCAAGTGCGGCCCCTGCGTCGAGATCGCCCAGTCCTCGGATCTGGACGTCCTTGAGCTCGACGCGGCCACGCATACCCAGGTCGAGAAGATCCGTGAGATGATCATCGAGACTGTCCAGCTCGCTCCCGCCCGCGACCGGCACAAGGTGTTCATCATCGACGAGGTCCACATGTTGTCGGCCTCCTCCTTCAATGCCTTGCTGAAGACGCTGGAGGAACCGCCGGCGCACGTCGTGTTCGTGTTGGCCACGACCGAGCCCGCCAAGATCCCGCCGACGATCATCTCGCGCTGCCAGCGCTTCCGCTTCCGCCCCCTGTCGGTCGAGGCGCTGCGCGACCGGCTGGCCGACATCGCCAAGCGCGAGAAGATCAAGGCCGAGCCGGCGGCGCTCGACATGCTGGCCCGCGCGGCCTCGGGTTCCTTGCGCGACGCCGTATGCCTCTTCGACCAAGCTCAGGCTTTCGGCTTGGCGAGCGTGAGCGCCGCCCAGGTGACCGATCTTCTCGGCACGCTGCCGGAAGACGCCCTCCAGTCGCTGGCCGGCGCCATCTTGGCCAGGGATGGGGGCGCTCTGGGCCAGGGCCTTGAGCGGGTGCTTGCGGAAGGCTTCGATCCCTCCCAGGTCGTACGGGACCTGCGCGAGCGGCTTCAGGCGGCGTATCTGTTCAGGCTCGGCGTGCGCGCGGATATGGATGAGGCGTGGAAGAAGCTGGCGGCTCCGCATGGGCCTCAGACCTTCTCTTTCCTGGTCGGCAGGCTGAACCGGATCCTGGAGCAGCTGCGCAGCGAGGACTCGCCGCGGCTGGCCGTCGAGCAGGGCCTCTATGCCGCGCTCGAGCCGGCGTTCGATCTGGCGCAGTGGACGGAGCGGTTGGAGGCGCTGGAGAAGCGGCTGGGTCAGGGGGGCGGGTATTCGGCGCCTGCCGCGGCGCCGGCGGCTTCGGCACGGCCTGCGGCGCGGCCGGTTGCTGCGGCTGCGGTTGCTGCGGCTGCTGCCCCCCACCCCAACCCGGGGGAGATGCTCCCACAAGGGGGGAGGGAGAACGACGAAGGCGGGGTGTGGGGAGCGGTATTGGCGCAGCTGCGCGAGGAAAAGCCTGGGCTCGCCTCTTACCTCGAGAGCGCGCGGCTCGTGCCCGGCTCTTCGGGGCCCTGGAAGCTGGCCTTCGCTCGTTCTTTCGAGTTGGAGCAGGCAAAGCGGAATCAGGGCCTGATTGAGGCCAAATTGTCCACGGCTGCCGGACAAACGGTCCGCTTGTCGATGGAAATAGAGGTCCAGAAGGCCCCTGCCGTGGACGAGGACGCCCCGGCGGAAGATGAGTCTTCGGCCGCGGGGCCGGCTCCGGAGCAGGACCCGGCGGTCCGCAAAGTGCTCGAGGTGTTCCCTGGAAAGGTCCGGCCGCTAAAGAAAAAGCCATGAGAACGCTGGAGAAATTGGTAGCCTCCCTCCGACGCCTGCCTGGCATCGGTCCCAAGCAGGCCGAGCGGCTGGCGTTGCACCTCTTGCGCGCCTCCTCTTCGGAGGTCGAAACGCTCCAGCAAGCCTTGCGGGATGCCCGTGAGCGGGTGAGACCCTGCCCCTCCTGCCACGATTTCACGGACCAGCCTCTTTGCCGCATCTGCTCGGACCCCGCTCGCGATGAGCGGCTGGTCTGCGTGGTGGAGGATCCCAGCGACGTGTCCGCGGTGGAGCGCTCGCGCGGCTTTCGCGGCCGCTACCACGTGCTTCACGGCGTCCTCTCCCCGCTCGATGGCGTCGGGCCGGAAGGCTTGCGCATCAAAGAGCTTCTCGATCGCGTCCGAGCTTGGGGACCGGCCGGAGGCGAAGTCATCTTGGCCACTAACCATGACACCGAGGGCGACGCGACGGCGCTGTATCTGGGCCGGCTTCTTCAGCCGTTGGGGGCGCGCGTGACGCGCATCGCCATCGGGGTGCCGCTCGGCGGCGACCTGGCCTACATCGACGAGCAGACGCTGAACCAAGCGTTGGCGGGCCGCAGGGCGTTGTAGGTCGCGAGGCCCATGACCGACGAGAAACCCCTGGGTTTCAGCACCCGCGCCGTGCATGCCGGCCAGGAGCCCGATCCCGCCACCGGCGCGATCATGACTCCGGTCTACCTGACTTCGACCTACGTCCAGCCGGCTCCCGGCAAGCACAAGGGCTTCGATTACGCGCGCACCGCGCACCCCACGCGGCTGGCCTTGGAGCGCAACTTGGCGGCTCTCGAGGGGGGGAAGTTCGGCTTGTGCTTCGCGAGCGGCATGGCGGCCACCAGCACCGTCGTCCAGACTTTGAGCTCCGGCGACCACGTCGTCTGCGGCAACGACGTCTATGGCGGGACCTACCGCGTCTTCACGAAGGTCTTCCGGCGTTTCGGACTCTCGTTCTCGTTCGTGAACGTCTGCGACCTGAAAGCCGTCGAGGCGGCGATCACGCCGTCGACGAAGCTCGTTTGGATCGAGACCCCGACGAACCCGCTTCTCCAGATCGTGGACATCGCGGCCGTCTGCGCGCTGGTGAAAACGAAAGGGGTCAAGGTCGCGGTGGACAACACGTTCGCGACGCCGTATCTGCAGCAGCCGCTCTCGCTCGGGGCCGACCTCGTCGTGCATTCGACCACGAAATACCTCGGCGGCCACTCCGACGTGGTCGGCGGGGCGGTCGTCACCGGCGACGCGGCTCTGCACGAGTCTCTCAAGTTCCTGCAGAACGCCGTCGGCGCCGTGCCGGGGCCGCTGGATTGCTTCCTCGTCCTGCGCGGCACCAAGACGCTGGCGCTGCGCATGGAGCGCCACTGCGACAACGCCCGCAGGGTCGCCGAGCACCTGGCGCGCCATCCGGAGGTCGCCAAGGTGCATTACCCGGGCCTGCCGTCGCATCGCGGGCGCGACATCGCGAGGCGGCAGATGCGCGATTTCGGCGGCATGATCTCCTTCGAGCTGAAAGCGGACGTCTATCGGGCTCTGCGGATGGCGTCCTCGTGCAAGGTCTTCTCTCTGGCCGAGAGCCTGGGCGGCGTGGAGTCGCTCATCGGCCATCCGGCCTCGATGACGCACGGCTCGATCCCGCGCGAGGAGAGGCTGAAGGCCGGCCTCACCGATGGCTTGATCCGTCTCTCGGTGGGTATCGAGGACGCCGACGACCTGATCGCGGACCTGGACCAGGCTATCGCTTCGTCGAAGTAGACGCGCTCTGTACGGCGCCGCGAACCGCCTTCACGAACCGATCCATCTCCCCCGCACTCCCGTTCAGCAGGTCCAAAAGGTCCTTCGTCATCTCCAACTGGACGCCGGAACCGGCCCGGTTGACGATGTTCTTGGGGCTGCGGCCCCGCAGGCGCCGGCAAGGCTGCTCGGCGGCGAAATGCGCTTGGCGCATTGCCTCGGCCACGCGGCGGCCCAACGCGGCGTCCGCTCCGCCTATGCAGGCCTTGACCCCCGCCTCTCTCTCCTCATGGACCGAGACGGCGAACGTCGAGCGCGACGCCAGCGCCACGGCCGCAGGATCGTCGAAATGCGAGGCGGTCACGTGGAGGTCGCGCGCGGGCGAGCGCAAGCCCTCGAAGAGATAAAGGTTCCAGTCCTCTCCGGCCAGCCGCCGCGCCACCGGCGACGTGCCGTCCTCGATCTTGCCGCCGTGGATCGCGAGGACGGTGACGGGCGAGGAGCGGTCAAGCGTCTCGACGCGAAAATCGACGCCTTCTTTCTTGTCGGCGCGCAGGGCCGCGACGTTCGCGTAGCGGTCGGCGGCGAAGCTGAGGGAGCAGAAAAGGAGAAGGCGGAGCACGTCAGCGCTTGCGCAGGCGCCAGGCGGGGCGCTCATAGACGCGCGCTTGGCCGTCCACGACCGCCCAGAATCGCCCGTCCTTCCAGGCGAACGCCGAGAAAGGCAGCGGAGGCAAAGAGAGCTTCGCAAGGTCGAGCTCCGGCAGGACGAAGGCCGTATCGCCTCCCGACGCCGTCGCGCGTCGTCCGTACAGCCGCCCCGCGGCGCCGAGCCACCACCAGTCTTTTCCGTCCGCGGGTGACATCTGGATCGCCGCCGGCTCCGGGCCCAAGTTGAAGCTCTGGATGACGCTGAGCGTCTCGTCGTCGGCGTGCTGGTAAAGGAGGCCGGTCTGCCGGTCGGCGGACCAGAGGTACTGGCCGTCGTAATAGAGCGCCGAGGGCTTCGGGCCCGGGCTCGCGATGGTGGCTTGGAGGGTCAGCGCGGCGTCCAGCGCGCGCTGCTGTATCTGTCCGGTGGCGGCGTCGATGATGAAGACCTTTTCCTTGCCGACCGCGAGCCCGCCGAGCGTCACGCCGGGCAGCGCGCTCTTCTGCCTCACCGCCAGCCCGCCCGGGGTCAATGCCAAGCGATAGATCGTATTGTCGCCCTTGTCCGCGACCCAAAGGGTCGAGCCCGACCAGGCGAGCGCCGCCGGATGCGAGGCCGGCAGAGGGAATTCGGCGCCGCGGTGGAGATAGAGCCAGCCGCCTCTTGCTCCCGCTGCCATGAGGAAAAGCGCCACGAGCGCGGCGAGCGTCTTCTTCACGCCGCCTTGCTTGACGGCGGCGGCCGCTCGCAGTTCCGTCTCTTCGAGTCGGGTGATCAGTCCCTTCACCTCGTTCTCGAGGGACTGGACCTTCGTGTCGGCCAGCTTGCCGCCTTCCTTCGCCTTCGACTCGGCGTTGTCGGCGCGCTCGCGGGCGCTGCGCAGCGCGTCGCGGGCCGCGGCCGCCTGCTTCTCGATCTCCGCCTTCTCCTTCGCCCATTGCTGGCGCATGGAACTGGCGCGAGTGTCCACTTCCGCGGCGAGCTTCTGCTCGAAGCGTTCCTGCAGTTCGCGCAGCCGGTTGGCGCTCTCGGCGTTTTCCTTCTCGCGCTGAGCCTTCAGCTGTCTGTTCTCCTCCTCGAGCTTCTTGATCCGGTCCTGCGGCCCGCCCGGGAGATCGACCACGGGGCCGGAAGGTGCGGCGGCCAGGCGCGCCTCCAGTTCTTGGGCGGCCTTCGCGGCCGCTTCGCGAGCCTCCTCCAGCTGCAGATCGAACGCTTGGCGCAGCGCGGCCTGCTTCTCATGGAGCTTGGCGTTCTCCTCGGCTGCCGCCTCGAGCTCCTTGGCGTGAGCCTCCGTGAGGCGCTGGATCTCCGCCTTCGCTATGGCAAGCTCGGGGTCCGGCCCCGGGGCCGCGGGCGCCTGGGCGCCTGCCTCTGCCAGACGCTTGATCTCCGCTTGCGCTTCGGCGAGCTGGCCTTCCAGTTCGCCGCGCGCCTTTCGATGCGCCTCGCGCGCCTCGGCCAGCTGCTGCTCGAAATCTCCGCGCAGCTCGCCCTCGCGGTCTTGGAGCCGTGCCTCGAGCTGCGACGGGGAGATCTGCTTGGCGACCCGCTCTCCCGCGGCGGCGGCGGCAGCGGCGGCGGACCGCGCCCGGGCCTCGGCCTCTTCGAGCTGCTCGCGCAGGCGAGCGGCGGCGGCATGCGCGGCGCTCACCTCATCGCGGCGGCGCGCCTCGGCGAGGTCGAGCTGCTTGTTGAACTCCTCGTTGGCGCGGGCCAGGCGCTCGCGGAAATCGGCTTCCACCCGCTCGGCGCCCGTCAGCCGCTTGGCGGCTTCCTCGTCGCGCACCCGCATCTGCTCCTGCGCCGCCTGAGCCAAACGGGCGTCCAAGCCCGCCTGCAGCGCGGCCAGCTCTTCGCGGTGGGACGACCGCTCGTCGGCGAGACGGCTCTCGGCCTCCTCGGCGCGCAGGCTTTCGCGCTCGCGGGCCTCGGCGGCCTCCTGGCACCGGCGCGCGGCCGTCGTCGACAGTTCGGCTTCGCGCGCCTGAAGCTGGTGGGAGATGTCCTCGCGCAGGCGCGTCTCGATCTCGCGCAGCTCCGCCTCGCGCCGCGCGACGACCGCGGCCGCCTCGGCCTTGACCTGCTCGCGCTCGCGCTCGGCCTCCGCTTCGCGCTCGTGCAGGAGGTTCTCCAGGCGCTTCTTCTCGACGTCCCAATGCTCGCGGGAGAGCCGGAAGGCGTCCACCTGGCGCAGCTCCACCTGCTGCGCTTCCTGGAACAGCTTCTCCTTGAGCTCGTCGTACTCCTTCTGCAGGTCCTGGCGCCTGGCCGAGAATTCGAATTGGAGCAGCGAGAGCTTCTGATGGTACTGCTCCGCCTGCTTCTGCACTTCTTCGAGCAGCTTTTCCTTGAAGCGGGCCTCGCGCTCCTGCGCCGCCACCCCTTCTTGCTGCCGCTGGCGCTGCAGCTCCTTGAGCTGTTCCTGGTAGCGGTTCTCGGCCTCTTCCAGCGCGCGGGCGTAGGAGGCTTCGAGGCTCGCGGCGCGGGCGTGGGCCTGGTCGGCCTCGTGGCGGGTCCGGGCTTCGGCCTCCTCGATCTGCGCCTTGGCCTTGGCTTCCAGCTCCGCCTTGTGCTCCTCGAGATTGTTCTTGGCGTCCAGCACCTGCTTCAGGTCCACCTCTCCCTTGAAGAGGCTGTTGAGCATGCCCTGCATCTCGCTGACGAAGCGCTCCTTTTGGGCGAGGGTGGACAGGCGCTTGTCGGCCGACTTGCGCGCGGTCTCGAGCTCCTTCAGCGCCTCGTCTTTGGAGAGGCGGGCTTGGCGCATCAGCTCGAGCATCTCGTTGTTGGTCTGCTCGAGGAAGCGGATGCGCTCGAGGGCCCAGCGTACCGTCATGCGCGCGGTATCGAGGTTCGTGAGGCCTTGGACGATCTGTTCGGTGTCTTTGGGCTGTTCAGCCATTCCTATAAAGGAGAGTGCCGGACGCCGAACCGGCACGCCGCTTCGGCAAAGCTTAACAGGCCCCGCCGGATTTTCAAGTCTTTTATGTTACAGACGATTCATCGGACCGGCGGCAGGTCCGCCGCCGATGGAGGCGCTGGGAACCTTTTTCGTCCTCATTCGTACATGAGGGTATGCCCCTTTCGCATGCCCGCAGGCCGGCGGTGCTGATCGCGGTGTCGTACGCGCTGCTCTTGGCGCTGCTCAAGGCATGGGGGGCCTTCGAGCCGGTCCGGGCCGCGTCGATGCGGCCGCGGAGGCTCGACCTTCAGGGCCGCGTGGTCTCGGCCTGCGTGGAGACCCGTCGCGGAGACCGCCTCGACATGGAGGCGGCCGTGCAGGGCGCTGCGGCGCGCGTCGAGGCGTATCTGCCTCGCGGCACGTGCGACCGGTTGGCGCCCCTGCCCGGGCAGACGATTGGCGTCGAGGGTAAGTTGAGGGCGCCGAGGCCCTGGCTCGGTCCCGGCGACTTCGATGAGGCCGCGGTGCTGGCTTCGCGGGGCGGCGCGTACGTGATGCAGGGCGCCCGGGCGCGCGTCGTCGCCGGACGGATCCCGTTCGCGTGGCGCGCGCATGCGTGGGCGGAGCGCCTGCGACGCTTGGCGCGCGGCGCCTTCCAGCGGAGGCTCGCCGAAGACGACGCGCGGCTCATGGAGGGCCTGCTATTCGGCTACAAGGGAGCGCTCAGCCGCGGCCTCCAGCGCCAGATCCAGGACGCGG
>JAPLKK010000266.1 GCA_026388115.1 Elusimicrobiota bacterium
TGCCCCTCCTGCGCGCCCAGGGCGAGCGACAGGGCGATCGCCGCGATCACTTCAGCAGGTCGTCGAAGGCTTCGAGCACCAGCCCGGCAGCGCTTCGACCGACCGACTCGGTCTCCTCATAGTGGGTTCCGCGCGGCTGGGGCAGCATGGTGCGGCTGGGCGCGGTCTGGAAATCGTAGGACGGCACGAGGTAGCCCAGCTCATCGTTGGCGAGGCTCACGACGATGCCGTACTTCGCGTGGAGCTTCTCGCGCAGATACGGGCCTTTTGGAGCCTGGTCCAAACGGGGCGGGTTCGCGTTGTCCTTGCCGATGAGCGGGTGGCCGAAGCGCAGCTTGCCGTCATAGCCGCCGAGCACCTCCTCCGGAAAGATCTCCGCGGGGACCCCGGCGATGCGGACGCTGCCGATATCCACCACCGACGCCTCCGTCTCGACCCAGGGCCGCAGCCGCGCGGGCAGCGGGAAGCGAACGAGGTGCCGGATGGGCAGCCAGTACTTCTTCCAGTCCGGCAACGCGGCGCCCGAGGCGTCGAGCAGCCGGTGGCCCGGCGCCAAGGCGGGCAGGAACGCGAGGTAGCGCGAGTTCTCGACCGGGACGCGCACGCTCTCGGAACGGAACCGGACATCGCCGCGGATCGGTTCGGCCTTGGCGAGCGCCTTCAGCGCCGCGCCGGCCACGGCCGCGCCGATGCGGTGGACGTCTTCGAGCTGCCGGGCGACCGGGGCCGACCGGTCGGTCTCGGGGATCAGGTGGCCGCCCACCGAGCCCGAAAGATAAACGCAGGCGCCGCCGCCGGAGCTTTCGATGCGGTCGCACAGCGGGCCCGGGAAATCCGGGGAGATGTTGCGGTTCGCCTCGGTGAAGGTCACCGGATGGCAGGACCAGCGCACCAGCGTGGCGATCGGCTCGTGCTTGGCCGCGCCGCGCACGCGCACCGCTTCAAGCTCGGGGTCGATGACGAACGGAGCGCGGTCGTCGGTGCACAGGCCCCGCGGATCGACGTCGGTTCTGCCGGCGGCGATCTCCGCTTCTTCGAGCTTCCCGCTCAGCTCGCGCACGAGGCCGACCACCGCCGCGCGGACCCGCCGCCGATAGGCGGCGTCGTAGCCGGACAGTCCGGGAAAGCGCCCCCACAGGCCCAGCGTATCCGGAGCCGAATGGCTGTGGGTCGCGGCGGCGAAGAGATACCTCTCCCCCCCCGTCCACCCCAGCTCGCGCCGCCAAGAGAGGACGTCCTCGCGCTGCAGGCCGAACGAGTCCAACGCGACGAGAGCCGCGGTCCGCTCGCCGTCCGAGACGACCAAGCCTCGGACGTACAGCGGCTGCTGGATGCCCTCCGCCCTGCGGCCGCTCGCGCCGTAACCCGCGAGCCAGACGGTGTCGCGCGAGGGATCGGGCGTGATGTCGGCCTTGCCCGCGGCGGCGAAGAACTTCGCCTGGACCGGCAAGGTCGCCGAGGCGACGACGACGGCGAACAAGAAGCGTTTCATGGCAGGAACTCCGGCGCGGGCAGCGCGGCGTTGAGCCCCCGGCTCAGATGGCCGCGCCACCACGGCATCTCGCCCGCCGGGGCGAAGACGGCCAGCTTCGGCTTCGGGATGCGCGACCACGAACCGCCGGGCGGAGCTGATGGTGATGTCGTCGAACGCGACGCCGATAGCCGAGGCGACGATGCGCGCCAGCTCGGTGCGGGAGATATGGCCTCGGGCGGCCCCGCGGCTGGCGGCGGCGGTGCTCGAGAAAAGAACCGGCTCGGTGAAGTACAGGCGCTTCGCCATGCCGGCGCGATAGGTTTGGCCGGCAGCCAGGACCTCCTCGACCAATCGGCGCGTCGGCACGTCCTCCGGGAGGTCGAAGAGCTCTTCGATAGGCTGGTCCTCGGACACGTCAATGATCAGCATATCAACCGTTGAGCCGAGTCCCAAGGGCTTGACTGAGGGGAAGCAAGCGGGAGTCAGCGCGCCGTCGGCCGCGATGGCGCCCAGGTCCTTCCAGTAGCCTCCGCCGACGCGCTCGAAGGTCTCCTTGGCGCGGTCGAGATGTGAGCGATGGGTGACGAGGGCCGCGCTGCCGATCCTGGCGGCGCGGGCGACGCGGAGGCTGAAGGCGGCGTTTTCAACGGTGCTGATCGACGACGGCTCGATGAGGACGTCCGCCGCGGGGACACCCATGGCGACCGCGACGGCGCGCATCATCTCCGCCTCGGCGATGTGCCCGGCGGTGGTGCCGCCGCTCATGACGAGGCGTCCGGCACGCCCGGCTTTCCATTCCTGCGCCCCTTTGCAGACGCGCTCGACGAGGACGGGGTTCGCCCAGCCCTCCGGCGGCGCGCCGGCGCCGAGCACGATCAGCGCGTCGTAGGAGGCTGGGTCGGCGGCCTTGGCGGGAAATCCAAGAAAAACAAAGAGAAGGAAGCTAGCGAATCGCATTCGGCATTTACCATGTAGGAGCTTTAAGAGGCACCTTCGCGTCGCCCAAGAGTAGCACCCTCCCCCGCCGCCTTTCAATCGCTATTTTCCGCCAGAACGGACCGCTTCGCGGCCCGTGGGCCCGTCCCGGGCCCGCTTTCCGCCGGCCCCTTTCGCTCCAAGGGAACCGCATCAAAAGACACCAAGCCGCGTCGCCGGCCTCACGCCGCGAAGTCGCCTCTATTCGTCGCAACTTTGTACGCTACCGGCCGGAAGGTCGTCAGGTGGAGTCCAATCAATATCGGCAAATAAGGGCTCTCTGGGATCCGCCTGGCACTCTTCCGAGAACAACTCCGGTGGACTCCTCGCAGGCGCCAACTTCGGGAATTCCGTCGACAGGCCCAGATGGGTCAAGAGCCGGGTCACGGACTTGTCGTTGAGTATGGCCGCCACCGGTTCCAACCGCCCGCCGCATCGCGCACAGATAAGCGGATCGACCTCGAACACACGACTTAGAATCCTCGCCCAAGCCCGCGCCTGAGCGCTCGCCGCCTTCACGACGGCCCCGACCGCCCGGCCGATGGCGACCAGCGGATTCGTCCGAGATTGAACGAGCGCAGCCTCGACGACCAGCGGCCTCAGCGGAGAATTGGGCCCCAGCGCCCCGTAGTAGCGCACGATGTTCTTGCGCGGCGGCGGGATCAGCCGCGCCAGCCTCCCGATAAAGTCCAACGCCGGAAAGACCATGCGCAGGTTCCGCCCGGACCGGTTGTCCCTTGCTTGGTACACCGCCAAGGCCTGTTCCTTCTTGTAGCTGAGCCGCCTGGCCGATACGGCGGGCCGGCCGCAATAGTGGAGCAGCCTCTCCAGCGCCGCTCGGTCCTCCGCCGCGACCGCCGTCGCCGCGTGCAATGAAAACCCTGAATGCCGCCAGGCGAGCATCTCCTCGGCGACGCCCCTTGGAATCACGCCAAGCCTTGCGAAGCGACGAAGAACCTTTCTCCGCAAAGATTCCAGCAGCCTCGCCAACTCGGCCCCCGATGGAGGTCCGGACGCAACGTACTCCAGCTTTTCCGCGCCCAGGACGCCGGGGACCTTCCTGAAGACGCCGTCGGACACCACCGCGTGAACATGCACGTGTAGATTGAGCGTCGAGCCCGACCGCTGGACGAAATGGATCTGACTGGGACTTGCCCTCACCCCGCCCCTCTCCCGCCTCGCGGGAGAGGGAAAGATGCTTCTCCGGCGGTAGTAGAGGTCGATCTCCCGGGCCAGGATGCGGCTTGCCTCGCCCGCGAGCAGCGGAGAACGATGGACAAAATAGCGCAAGCGTTTGGGCAACACGAAAACCCACTGACGGTAGCCGACGGGCGGCAGCAAGGCGTCCATCGCATGAGCCGCAGTGATCGCCGCGCGCTTCGCGTCGCATGACGAGCAGGCACCTCGACGCTTACAAGAAAACGCGACGAACAGGTCTTCGCCGCAGCTCGGGCACTGGAACCGCACGACCCCGAAGCGCGGGATGCCGCATTCAAGGAAGGCTCGGAAGGCTTTCTCCGCCAACGCCGGGTGAAAGGTTGGATCCGGGTCGCCCCGCGCGAGATACTCCTCAAGGTTGTCCTGCAGGAGGCGGTAGAGAGGATTCGCCTGCGCTTGCCTCGGGCGGTAGCGCCCGAGCACCTCGCTGGCAGAAGCAGCGCACGCAGGCGTCGCCATACGCTCGGACCAGGATTTCCGTTGCGCTGGACCCGCTCAAGGCCTGTTCGGGAAGAGGTCAGCCGTGAAAAAAGGCCCGCCTATGTGGATGGGACCCTGTTCCTAATTGGGGTGAGGCCATGAGATCCTGGATCTCATGGCAGCTTCCTCTCAATCGAAAATGAACCGCCCCCTCGGCCAGACGCTGTCTGGCCTTTCTGCGGACACAGCTGGATTCTAATGATTCGAATAGCGGCAGCCTTCGTTCAGAGGGCAAGCGGCGCAAAGGGGAGCGGTGCGGCAATGGAGCTTCGCCAACCGGACGAGCAGAGCGTGGAATTCCTGGTACACGGCGGCGCGGCCGCCTTCGCCCCGGCCGAGCGGCGACAAGGCGACCGACAGGTTCGCCCTCGCAACGGCGTATCGCGTGCCGGGCTTGAACCAGCCGACGCGCGAGCCGATGCGCAGCGTGTAGGCGTCTATGACGAAGGCGTCTCGCCCCCCGGCGTAGAGGAGGATCGAATCGGCGGTCTCGGGGCCGATACCGCGGACGGCGAGAAGCTCCCGGCGCGCCCGCTCCGCGTCTCCCGAAAGCCAGCGGCGCAGGCTCCCCCCCCGCGCCCGCAGGGCGGCCGCGAAGTCGCGCAGCCTGAGGGCTTTCTGCCGGAAATAGCCGGAGGAGCGGATGAGGCGCTCGAGCCTGCGCGGCGGGATACGTTCGACGCGGGTCAGCGAGAGGCCGCCATCGCGGTGGCACGCCTCCAGGGCGCGCTCGACGTTCGACCAGGCGGTGTTCTGCGTCAGGATGGCGCCGACGGCGATCTCGAACACTTCGCGCTCGCAGAGGCGCGAACGGCGCCCGGGACGGTAGACAGGCAAGGTCTGCCCCGCGGGCGTCACGGGCCACCAGCCCTGGGGGCCGTAGCGTTTGAGAAGAATATAGAAACTTGCCCTCACCCCGACCCGCTCCCGCTTGGCGGGAGAGGGAGATCTTTTGGAGGTCACGGCTTGGCGGCGCGGGCGGCAAGCCACTCCCGCAGCTCCTTGGCGCTCTTGCAGTTCAAGAGGTCTTTCGGCTCGAGCCAGGCGCGGCGGGCGACGGTGACGGCCATCTCCATGAACTGGAACTCGGAGGTCGAGTGCGCGTCGGTGGTGAGCGCGAGCGCGCCCCCGAGCTCGCGGACGCGCCGGGCCGAGACGTCGTCGAGGTCCTGGCGGTCGGGCTGGCCGTTGATCTCGCAGGCGGTGCCGGCGCCGGCGGCCGCCTTCAGCACCCGCTCGGGGTCGAAGGCGTAGCCGGGGCGCTTATTGAGCAGCCGCCCCGAGAGGTGCCCCATGACGTCCACGCGACGGTTGGCGGCGGCGCGGCACAGGCGGGCCGTCATCTGCTCGAGCGGCTGCTTGAACCGCGAGTGGACCGAAGCGACCACCACGTCGATCTCGTCCAGGACGTCGTCGGGATAATCCATCCGCCCGTCTTCCAGGATATCGACTTCCATCGACCGGAACAACTCGATGCCCTTCACCTTGGCCCGCAGCCCCTCCAGCTCCTTGAAGCTGGCGCGCAGGCGCTTCTCGTCGAGGCCGCGCGCGACGGTGAGCGAGCGGCTGTGGTCGCCGAGCGCGACCCACTCCCAGCCGCGCTCTTTGGCGGCGCGGGCCATCTCCTCGAGGCTGTGCCGGCCGTCGGTGTGGTTCGAGTGGTTGTGCAGGTCTCCACGGATGTCCGAAAGCGTGACCAGCCGCGGCAGCTTTCCGGCGGCGGCCGCCTCGATCTCGCCGCGGTTCTCGCGCAGCTCCGGCGGGATGTACGCCAGCCCCAGGGCCTCGTAGACCTCCGCCTCGGTGCGCCCGGCAACGGGTTGTTTCTGCTCCTTGTCGCCAAGCTTAAAGACGCCGTACTCGTTGACGGTCAGGTGGCGCTTGAGCGCCCACTGGCGCAGCGCCACGTTGTGGTCCTTCGAGCCCGTGAAGTACTGCAGGGCGGCGCCGAAGGAGGCGGCGGGCACCACGCGCAGGTCGCACTGGACGCCCGCCGCGCCCCGGGTCGGGGCCGCCGCGAGCAGGACGCTCGCCTTCGTCTCGCCCACGCCGAGCACCTTGAGCACCTGGGGCAGATGGACGAAGGCCTCGGTCACCTTGGCGCCGTCCGCGCTCGCGGCCAGGATGTCGATGTCGCCCACGGTCTCTCGGCCGCGGCGCAAGGAGCCCGCGGCCTCGACGGCGCCGACGCCGCCCATCCGCTTGAGCGCGGCGACCAGCTCCCGCGCAAGCCCCCGCGCCTCCCAGTTAAGAAGGCGCGGCTTCACCTCGGCGAAGCTCAGGCCCTCGAGGATGTTCGCGATGATCTTGTCGCCGAAGCCTTTAAGGCCCTTGAGCTTGCCGGCCTCGCAGGCGGCCTTCAGCGACTCCAGGTCCTTCACCCCCGCCGCGTCGAAGAGGAACCGCGCTCGCTTGGGCCCGAGGCCCGGCACGCGCAGCAGCTCGAGCAGCCCCGCCGGGAACCGCTCGCGCAGCCGCCGCAGGTCGCCGAAGGCGCCGCAGCCCGCCGCCTCGCGGATATGCGCGGCGATGGAGGCGCCCACCCCGGGGATCTCGAGCAGCTCCTTCTCGCTCAGCTCGCAGACGGGCCGGGAACTGCCCGCGACGGCCATCGCCGCGCGCTCGTAGGCGCGCGTGCGGAACGGGTTCTCGCCGGCCAGCTCGAGCAAGACGGCGGTTTCCGACAGCAGCGCGGCGACTTCAGCGTTTGTCACCCTGGAGGACTTTCTGGATCTTGCGGATCAGGCGCTCCGGCTCGTAAGGCTTGATGCAGTAGTCGTCCGCCCCGGCCGAGAACGCGGTCTCGACGTCGCCCATCGTTCCCAGGCCCGTCAGCATGACCACCTTGATGTGCTTGGTCCTCGGCTCCGACCTCAGGAGGCGGCAAACGTCGAAGCCTCCGATCTTCGGCAGTCTGACGTCGAGCAAGACGACGTCCGGAACGTGCTTGCGCGCCTGCTCCACCGCCTCTTGTCCATCATGGGCGAGCGACACGCTGTATCCGTTGGCCTCCAGGTAGGCCTGGAGGTTGTCGGCGAGCGCGTAATCATCCTCGACGACAAGCACCTTCGGCATCGGCTATTCCTTCTCCATGGGCGCGAACGGAAGGCGCAGGCGAAGCTCCGCCCCGCCGCGCTCATCGACGGAAAGCGCCAGCGAGCCTCCCTGGCGCTCGGCAAGGACGCGGCAGAAGCCCAGCCCCGTGCCGACGCTGGAAAGCAGCTGGGAAGAGGGGCCTCCCGCCGCCGGATAATACAGGTCGAGCATCCGCTCCGGCCGCGCCGCCGAGAGGCCTTGCGACAGGAACTCGATCTTCAGCTCCGCCGAGGCGCCGTCGGCGCGCGCGGCGACCCGGATGGGCCCCTCCTTGCGGAACTTGCGCGCGTGGGCCAAAAGGCTCGCGATGACGCGCGGCAGGCGCTCGGCGTCGGCGCTCACGGCGGGGAGGCCCTCGGCGACATCCGATTCGATCTTCGCCCCGCTGCGGGTCACCGTCCCCTCGCTCTGGGCCAGCACGCCGTTGAGGACGGCCCGCAGGTCCACGGGCTCCAGCTCGATATGGAGGTCGCGCTGGAACTCCAGATGGATGAAGTCGCGCAGCTCCCCCACGAGGGAGTTCAGCCGCTGGACCTGCTCGCGCAGCATCGCCATCCAGTCCTTCTGGTCGCGCCTGAGCTCTCCGAAGACGCCCGAAGTGAAGTTCAACACCGTCATGTTCGTGGCCGTCAGAGGCGTATTGAGCTCATGGGCGATGAAGGACAGCATCCGGCCCTCGCGCCGGCGGCCGCGCGCCTGCCAGCTCGCGCGCAGGCCCCAGCCGAGCGCTACGCCGACGAGGAGCGCGGCGGCGACGGCCAGTGTCATGCGAAGAGCACCCGCGAACTGCGCCGGTGCAGCGCGGCGAGCCGGACGTATGCGGCCGCGCCGCGGCGAAGCCTCGCGACCTCGCCGGCCCGCAAGGGGCGGATCACCTTCGCCGGGGCGCCCATCACGAGGCTGCGCGGCGGGACCTTCATCCCGGCGAGCACGAGCGACCCCGCCGCCACCAGCGACTCGCGGCCGATCGAGGCCTCCATGACGACGGAGCCCATGCCGATGAGGCACCCGTCCCCGATGCGGGCCCCGTGGAGCACCACGCGATGGCCGACCGTGACGTCGCGGCCGATCCGCACGGGCTCTCCCTCGTCGCAGTGGATGACCGTGAGGTCTTGGATGTTCGAACGCCGGCCGATCTCGATGCGGTCGGTGTCTCCGCGCAGGACGCAGAAGGGCCAGATGGAGGCGCCCGCACCCACGCGGACCGCGCCCAGGACCTCGGCGGAGTCATGGACGAAGGCCGTCGCGTGGACAAACGGCCTCGAGCCGCCGACGGCGCGGATCATCCGCGCGGCTCCTCGCGGCGGTCCCGTTCCCAGTCGGAGAGCGCCAGCTCCTCGGGCAGAGTCTCGCTGACGGTCGTTTCGACCCAGGCGGGCTCGGACATCTTCAGGCCCCACAGGAGGAACACGCTGACGATGCCCGGAACCACGTAATACGCCATGCGATAGAGCAGGACCGCCACCAGCGCGGTCTCCCAGTCGGTTCCCATCCGGGCGAAGACCGCCGCCATCGACGCCTCCATCGCGCCCAAGCCCCCGGGCAGCAGGGGGATGAGCGTGCAGGCCATGCCGACCGCGAAGCCCGCGCTGAGATGGCCGACGGTCATATGGGCGCCGACCGCGCGGAACCCGAAGTACAGCACCGCCATGGTCAGCGCCCAGTCGAGGCACGTGTAGGCGAGGGTGATCGTCAGGCCGCCCCGCGAGGCGCGGATCGTGTCGAGGCCCTGGTTGAGCTGGCGCTCGAAGGTCTGGAAGTCCTCGTGCGGGATCTCCTTCTGGGCGAGCTTGAAGGAGGCCATGTTCATCCAGTGGAAGGTGCGCCGCACCAGGTGGCTGCGGACCTCCCGGTGGAAGAAGATGAGCAGCAGCGGCACGGAGGTCATGCCGAGCAGCACGAGGCCCAACACGCCCTCGAGCACCTGGATGTGCGTCCCGTGAAGGCGGACCATATAGTAGAGCAGGCCCTGGAGGATGATGACGCCGAGGACCGCGTACATGAGCGCCGTGGTCACGACCGAAGCGGTGACCGTCGCTCCGAACGGCACGTTGCGCTTGCGCAGCAGATGCGCCTTGAGCGCGAAGCCGCTGACGCCCATGGAGGAGACGAAGTAGTTCGCGGAGGTGGATACGAAGGCGATGCCGCATACCTCGGAGAACGGGCGGCGGTAGCCCGACAGGCGCAGGACCTCCCATAGCGCCATGCCGATCATCCCATAGGCGGCGAAAGCGCAGAGGAACGCCAACGCGGCATAGCCGCCATGAATGTCGGAGACGACGCGCAGCAGCGGCCCCAGGTTGCGAAAGACGAGCCAGCCCAGGATGGCGGCGGAGGCGAGGGCCCCGAGGATGATGAACCGGTACTTCATGATGACGCCTGCGCTATCGCTCCGCCCCCCCTTCTATTGCAGCCCCGGCGCAGGGACGCTGAGGCCGGAGAAGGAATGCGCATGGGCGATTGACCGGAGAGCCGTCCTTGTGCGTCGGGTGCAAAACTAGTACGCTAGTCTATACGTAAATTGCGGGTCCCGTCAAGGCGCCCTTCACCCCTCCGGGCACGTTTGCGCTGGTCCCCATGACCCAAGAATCCGATTTTCTCGTACTAGGCACGGGCATCGCCGGGCTTCTGGCCGCGCACAAGCTCGCGCGGCTGGGGACGGTCCACGTCGTCACGAAGAAGCGGGCCGTCGAGTCCAATACGAACTACGCGCAAGGCGGCATCGCAGCCGTCGTGAGCCGCTCCGACTCCTTCGAGAGCCATGTCCAGGACACGCTCAAGGCGGGCGCTGGGCTGTGCCATGAGGACATCGTGCGGCTCACGGTGCACGAGGGCCCCGCGCGCATCCGCGAGCTGATCGAGATCGGGGTCCGGTTCACCGAGCAGAACGACATGCTGGACCTCGGCCTGGAAGGCGGCCATTCGCAGAGGCGCGTCCTCCATGCCGGCGATCTCACGGGGCGCGAGATCGAGCGGGCTCTGGTCGAGGCGTGCCGGTCCGACCGCAACATCCGCATCTTCGAGAACCACGTGGCCGTGGACCTCATCCTCGAGCGCCACCCCGGCCAGCCGCCGGCCGCGAAGAACCGCGTCCTCGGCGCCTGGGTGCTCGACGATCAGACGGGCCAGGTCCGCGCCTTCTCCGCCCGCGCCGTCGTGCTCGCCACCGGCGGAGCCGGCAAGGTGTATCTCTACACCTCGAACCCCGACATCGCCACCGGCGATGGGATGGCGATGGCCTGTCGCGCCGGCGCGACCTTGGCCAACCTCGAGTTCGTGCAGTTCCATCCGACCTGCCTTTACCATCCGGAGGCGAAGAGCTTCCTTCTTTCCGAGGCCCTGCGCGGCGAAGGGGGCGTCCTGCGGCTCAAGGACGGGACGCGCTTCATGGAGAAGGTGCATCCGATGAAGGAGCTGGCGCCGCGGGACGTGGTCGCCCGCGCCATCGACGCGGAGCTCAAGCGCACGGGGGCCGAATGCGTCTACCTCGACATGACGGCGCTCTCGAAGGGCTTCCTGCTCAAGCGATTCCCTAACCTCTACGAGGCCGTCAAGCAGTTCGGCGTCGACATGGCGCACGAGCCGATCCCGGTGGTCCCCGCGGCGCATTTCTTCTGCGGAGGGGTCGTGACCGACGAGGGCGGCGCCACGGAGATCCCGGGGCTGTACGCCGTCGGCGAGGCCGCCCACACCGGCCTGCACGGCGCCAACCGCCTGGCCTCGAACTCCCTCCTGGAGGGCTGCGTGTTCGCCCACCGCGCCGCGCGGCACATCGAGACCCTGTGGCCTACGCTCAAGAAGCTCGCCCTGCCCCCGCCGCCGCGCTGGAATGCGGGGAAGGCGGTCCCGTCCGACGAGGCCGTCGTCATCACGCAGAACTGGGACGAGATCCGGCGGCTCATGTGGAACTATGTCGGCATCGTGAGGACGGACCGGCGGCTGGAGCGCGCGCGCGCGCGCATGGAGCTGCTGAACCGCGAGATCGCGGCCTACTACTGGGACTTCCTGCTGACGCGCGACCTGCTGGAGTTGCGCAACATCGCTCTCGTGGCCGACCTCCTCATCCAGTGCGCGCTCGAGCGCAAGGAGAGCCGCGGGCTCCATTACACGCTCGATCATCCGGAGCCGCTGGAATCCGAGCGGCATGACACCCTGGTGAATCGGTATCGATCGCCCCACGCTGCTGCCGACGCAGCGGCAGAGCGTGGGGCACGGAAGTGGTCCATCCCCTCTTCCGCTCACTCAAAGCGCAAGATCTCGCATGGATAAGATACGCATCGTCGGGGCGCGCCAGCACAACCTGAAGAACATCGACCTCGAGCTGCCGCGCGAAAAGCTCATCGTCCTGACCGGCCTGTCGGGCTCGGGCAAGTCCAGCCTGGCCTTCGACACCATCTACGCCGAGGGCCAGCGCCGCTACGTCGAGAGCCTGTCGGCCTACGCGCGGCAGTTCTTGGAGCTGATGGAGAAGCCGGACGTCGACCTGATCGAGGGGCTGTCGCCGGCCATCTCCATCGAGCAGCGCAACCCCTCGCGCAACCCGCGCTCGACGGTGGCCACGGTCACCGAGCTGTACGATTACCTGCGCCTGCTCTATGCGCGCGTGGGCGTGCCCCACTGCCCGAACTGCGGCAAGCGCATCCGGCCTCAATCGGCCCAGTCCATCGTGCGCGAGGTCCAGCAGGCCTTCGCCGAAAGGTCCGTGACGATCTATTCGCCGCTGGTCCGCGGAAGGCCTGGCACCTACGAGGAGCTCTTCGCGCGCCTCAAGCGCTCGGGCTTCGTCGAGCTGCGCGTGGACGGCAAGGGATACGGGCTCGATGAGCCGCCGAAGCTCAAGCGCTACGTCAAGCATACCATCGAGCTGATGGTGGACCGGCTCAAGGTGACCGCCGGCGAGCGCCAGCGGCTGGCGGATTCCATCGAGACCGCGCTCAAGGAATCGCGCGGCCTGGCTCTCGTCGCGGGGGCCGCGACCCGCGGCGCCGAAGGCGCCGTCAAGGCTTCGGAAGAGCTGTACTCGGAGCACCATGCCTGCCCGGACTGCGGCATCCGCATGCCGGAGCTGGAGCCGCGGCTGTTCTCCTTCAACTCGCCCTACGGCGCCTGCGACGCCTGCGACGGGCTCGGCGTGCAGGTCAAGGTGGGAGAGGACCTGGTCGTGCCGGACACGGCCCTGAGCATCCGCGGGGGGGCGCTCGCGGCCTGGTCCGACCCGGTCACCACCCGCACCAACCGCTGGAAGCGCTCGTGGGCGGGCTACTATGACGAGATCCTCGAGCAGGTCTGCCGCGAGCACCGCATCCCCATGGACCGCCCTTGGAAGGATCTGACGAAGGAGCAGCGCAACGTCCTGTTCTACGGCGGCGGGACCTACCGCGTACATTGGTCGAAGAACGACCAGGACTTCGAGGGCGTGGTAAGGAACCTCGAGCGGCGGCGCAAGGAAACCGAGTCCGAGTTCGTGAAGGAAGAGATCGCCGACCGGTTCATGCGCGAGACCACCTGTCCGAGCTGCAAGGGCGCGCGCCTAAAGGAAGAGGCCCTGCACGTGACGATCGGGGGGCTGTCCATCGTCGAGCTGACGCGCATGTCCGTCGGCCGCGCCAGCGCCTTCTTCAAGGCCCTCGAGCTTTCCGAGAAGGACCGCTTCATCGGGCGGCAGATCCTGAAGGAGATCCATGCGCGGCTCGATTTCCTGCTCAATGTCGGCCTGGATTACCTGACGCTCGACCGCCGCTCCGAGACCCTGGCCGGCGGCGAGGCCCAGCGCATCCACCTCGCCACGCAGATCGGCTCCGGGCTCACCGGCGTGCTGTACGTGCTCGACGAGCCGACCATCGGCCTGCACCCGAGGGACAACGCGCGGCTGCTGATCACGCTCAAGCGCCTGCGCGAGATCGGCAACACCCTGATCGTCGTCGAGCACGACGAGGAGACGATCCGCTCGGCGGACTGGGTCGTGGACATCGGGCCCGGCGCGGGCGTGCACGGCGGGCGGATCGTGGCGTCCGGCCCGCTGGCGGCCGTGCTGGCCAACAAGGAGTCGCTGACGGCCCGGTATCTGACCGGCGAGCTGCGCATCGCGGTGCCGCCCGAGCGCAAACCGCCCGAGGAGTTCCTGACCGTGCGCGGCGCGCGGCAGTTCAACCTGAAGAACATCGACGTGAGGATCCCGCTCGGGCGCTTCGTCGCGGTGACCGGCGTGTCGGGCTCGGGGAAATCCACCTTGGTGCACGAGGTGCTCTACAAGGCGATCGCGCGCAGGCTTTACGGCTCCAAAGAGCCGCCGGGCCTTCATCGCTCGATCGAGGGCCTCGAGAAGATCGACAAGGCCATCGTGGTGGACCAGTCGCCTATAAGCCCGGGCGGTTCTCGTTCAACGTCAAGGGCGGACGCTGCGAGCACTGCCAGGGCGAAGGGACCTTGCAGATCCAGATGCAGTTCCTGCCCGACGTGTTCGTGAAATGCGAGGAGTGCCACGGCGCTCGCTTCAATGAGGAGACGCTGCAGGTGCGCTACAAGGGCAAGAGCGTCGCCGAGGTGCTCGAGCTGAGCGTGGAGCAGGGCCTCGAGTTCTTCAGGGCCATCCCGTCGATCGCGCGCATCCTGCAGACGCTGGCGGACGTCGGCCTGGGCTACGTGGCGCTGGGCCAGGCGGCGACGACGCTGTCCGGGGGCGAGGCTCAGCGCGTCAAGCTGGCGACCGAGCTCTCGCGGCGCGGCACGGGAAGGACGCTCTACCTCTTGGACGAGCCGACGACCGGGCTGCATTTCGCCGACGTCGAGAAGCTTCTGGGCGTCTTGCATCGCCTCGTGGCCGCGGGGAACACGGTGCTCATCATCGAGCATAACCTCGACGTGGTCAAGACGGCCGATTGGCTGGTGGATCTGGGGCCCGAAGGCGGGGAGAAGGGCGGAGAGATCGTCGCCGAGGGCCCGCCGAGCGTCGTCGCGAAGAATCCGCGGTCCCATACCGGGCGCTACCTGAAGCCGCTGCTGGAAGGGCGGCCGGCGGCGGCGGCGTGAACGGGAGAGGGAGAACGGCCAGCTATTTCGACTGCAGGTTGTCGTAGCTGAAGTCGCCGAAGCCCGTCGGCTTAAGATGGCGCAACGTCCCGCCGGGGCCGACCCGTGAGCCGCCGCGCTGGGGCGCCGCGGCGTCGGGGTCTTCGCGCCCCTTGTAGTTCGCGGCGTTCAAGAAACGCCGCATCCGGGCCACCGTCGACGGCTTCTTGAGCCACGCCCGCCAGGCCCGGTCGAGGTCCTCCGAGCCGGAGTAGCGATACACCTGCCAGATGACCTTCTCGAGGTCCTTGCCGTCGCGGAGCTGGTTGCAGAAGTTCTGGAACTGGAGCCGAGAATGCTCGCGGTACAGGAAATGCACTATCGAGAAAGCCTGGACGTACCAGAGGCTGACCGCGTCCTTGTTCGAGTTATCCTTCAGGTCCGTGGTGGGACGGATCTCGGCGAACTGTTTGAACGGGATGGTATGCTCGGGGTTCAACAAAGCCATGGTCTGGAACCACTCGGATTTCTCGGGCAGGCGCGGGTCATCGGCCTCTTCCATCATGGCCAGCCCTTCGTTGAGCCACTGCGGCGGCGGCTTGCCGCTCTCCCACCAATAGCCCTCGAAGAGGAGGTGCGTAGTCTCGTGCGCGATGATCTGGAAGAGCTTCGGCCGGTTGGGCTGGTCATAGACCGCCACGATCTTCTCTTTGCGGAAAGCGATCCCGTTCGACCAGCCCGGCGGCTTGAGCTCGCCCTTGAGATAGGAATCGCGGTCGGCGTAAAAGTACAGCTTCAGCCGCTCCTTGGCCATCCACGGAGAGAACATGGACAGGTCCATCCGGAGGTGGTTGTGGATCTTCTCGAGCTGGAGCACGAAGCCGGGAGGCAGGAAGGCCGGCTGGTGGCGAACCTGGAAATGAGGCGCGAGGGTCTCGTGCCAGAAACTGTCACCCGAGGACGGAAGGCTGGCCAGCGCGGCCAAGGCGCAGGCCAGCCGCAATAGAAGCATGATAGAAGTCTACCACGGAAAGCGGCACCGTGCCACGCCCGGGCGCCCCTTCCGATACCGGGGGGTTCATCATCAAGCCTTAGGGCCTCCATTGTCAAATTTGGTAAACTAGACGTTCATTTATCCGTGGAGAAAGCATGAGAACATTGTTCTTGAACCCCCCCTCCTTCCAGGGGTTCGACGGCGGCGCCGGCTCGCGCTATCAGGCACGGCGCGAGATCCGCTCCTTCTGGTACCCCACCTGGCTCGCCCAGCCTGCGGCGATGATCCCGGATTCGAAACTGGTGGACGCCCCGGCGGACGGCACCACGCTTGAAGACGTCGTCGCCATGGCGAAGGATTTCGACCTCTGCGCCATCCACACGAGCACCCCCTCCTTCCTCAACGACGTCAAGGTCGCGGAGCGGCTCAAGGAGAGCTGCACGCGCCTCAAGGTGGGCTTCGTCGGCGCCCATGTCGCGGTGCTCCCCGAGGAATCGCTGCAGGCGTCCAAGGCCCTCGATTTCGTCGGCCGCGAAGAGTTCGACTA